>CAYXFO010000054.1:0-15861 GCA_964464255.1 uncultured Pirellula sp. | reverse complement strand
AAACCCTCGCCTGCACGCGATTTTACCAGCGGGAATCCTGCGGGAAGTGCGTTCCGTGCCGCCTGGGGTCCCGAAAGATGGCGGATATGGCCGAACGGGTGAAACTCGATCCCGCAGCCATCACCTTGATCCCCCAATTCGTCGAGAATGTCAACATGCTTTCCCGCATCTTGAAAACGACAAGCATCTGCGGACTGGGGCAAGTCGCAAGCGAACCGCTGCGCACCTACTTCCGATACTTCTATCACTACTCAAGCGACTACTCGAGCGAAGGATGATCCCAAGCCATGGCAGCAGATGATCCCGACGATTTTGATGTCGAATACATCAGCGCACGCGAAGAAGCGCTTTTCGCACGCGATATCGATGGCCAGCTGATCCGTGTTGCCGATGCAACCCTCACTGACCTCGATCAAGATGTCAACGTCACGATTGATGGAATATCCATCAAGGTCAAGAAAGCGTTGCCGCTGAGAAATTCTCAAGGCGTGTTGGTGGTCAACGATCGCGGAGAACTCGTCCCCAGACCAACCACCATCTACGATGCGGTAAGCCAACTGTATGTGAACACCGTGGACGAGACCAATCCGGTCCCCGGCACCAATCCCATTCCGGTTCTGTGCCATCGCGAGCACTTGAGTCCCGTCGGTGTATGCAGAGTCTGCCTCGTGGAAATCGAGGAACGGCGCAAGAGTGGTCGTGTCAAGCGAGACTTGGTCTCCAGTTGCACCTACCATGTCAAAGAAGGAATGATCATCACAACGCTGGCAAACAAGGAAAATCCGAAGACGGTGAAAACACTTCGCGATTCCGTCGCTGTGATCGTCGAACTGCTCGCCTCGGAACATCTCGATGAAAAAACGCTCCGCGCCGTCTCTCGACAACCCAAGCAACATGAGACAAACGAACTGAAGAAATTGGTTCGGCAGTTCCTCCCCAATCAATCCGAGTTGCGATACCAGCCTAGTTCCTTAGCAGGTAGTCGCGGAGTCGATGAATCCTCTGAGATCATCGCTGTCGACCATGATGCTTGCATTCTCTGTCAGCGATGCACTCGAGCCTGCAACGACATCAAGCACAACGATGTCTTAGCGCGAGACGGCAAGGGCTATCAGGCGCGGATCGCCTTTGACACGAATCTCCCGATGCTCGAAAGCTCTTGCGTTTCCTGCGGCGAATGCGTCATCTCATGCCCCACCGACGCTCTCAAATTCCGTTCCTTGGTGGTCGATAAGCAAGTCGATAAGCTTAAGGATTCCATGGAAGAGATTCGCAAGAAAGGGCGAGGCACCAGCCTGATCGTCAGGCCGGAAGAGATGTTGGAGATACCGATATTCTCCGAAATCCCCTACAAGTTCTTGCAGTTCAACGGTGGCGCTTGCTTGCGGCGTCTTCTGAAACCAGGCGAAGTTCTCTGTCGCGAAGGGGAATACGCCTCGACTGCATACCTGATCCAAAGCGGAAAATTTGAGATTCAGTTCAACCGCAAGAGTAAGCCCTCGACAAGATCGGGAGGCACACCCTCGAGCGGTTGGCTGTCTCGATTCCTGGGGCGTAACGCCAGCCCGCCTGTCCCGATTCTAGCGACCGGAAGCGATGCCAAAAGCGATTCGCAGGAGAAGAAAATCTATCGCGGCGTCGAGGATGTGATCCTCGGGGAAATGGCCTGCCTAAACCGATACCCACGCACGGCCACAGTGGTCGCAGTGGAGGAATCGGAAGTGATCGAAATCGGCAGCAACATCCTCTACATGCTCCAACGAAACCACACCAGCCGAAAAATCCTCAACGAGGCGTATCGTCGTCACGCTCTCAACTCCGACTTGGAACGATTACCCATCTTCCAATACTTCACAAAGGAGGAAGCCAAAAAGATTGCCGCAGGCGTCGAACTGATGAGCGTCGAACCCGGGCAACCCATCTTCCGTGAAGGAGAAATCGGTGAAGATCTCTTTTTGATACGACTGGGCTATGTGAAGGTCAGTCGCATGCAAGGAATGAGAGAACAAATCGTAAACTATATCGGCCCCGGTAATCTGGATGGGGGCATCGGTGCGTTTGGAGAAATCAGTGCTCTGACAAGACTATACATGCAAGAACTGGCTGATGAATGCCAACAATACGGGTATGTACCCGGGGTGCGCACCTCCTCATGCACAGCCCTGGACCACGTGGAATTGGTCCGTATTAGCGGTAAGCAGTTGGCGGGAATCGCAGGTAGCAATCCCGCATTCAAGAAAGCCCTCATCGATCGAGCTCGCCAACTCTTGGAATTGGATTTCAAGCGAGAACCGAGTGACAATACCACGATGGCCAGTTTCGTCTCGCAAGGCCTTTACAATGCTCAAAGCCTGCTCGTTCTCGATCTCGAGTCCTGTACTCGCTGCGATGAATGCACGAAAGCCTGTGCCGATGCTCATGGTGGGGAAACCCGCTTGGTCCGCGAAGGTCTTCGATTCGAAAATTTTCTCGTAGCGACCAGTTGCCGATCCTGCACCGATCCCTACTGCCTTGTGGGATGCCCAGTCAACGCAATTTTCCGAGAAGGAAATAAAGAGATCGTCATCGAAGACCACTGTATTGGTTGTGGCCAGTGTGCCACCAACTGCCCCTACGGCAATATCACGATGTACGGTCATCAAGAGGGATACAGAATCGAGGGGAACGAAAAGATACCCGTGATTCGTCAAAAAGCTGCTACATGCGACCAATGCAAGAGTATCGGTGGATCACCAAGATGCGTTTACTCCTGCCCTCATGACGCCGCGTTCCGCATGACCGGAGAACAACTTCGCAAAGCGGTCCTGACCAAAAACTGAAAAGCGGACCAGTTCGCTTGATCTCGACCAAGTCGTTTATGGAGCGCAAGCAATGACGTGCCGATTGCTTGTCCAGTCGCCGAAGCGAAGCCCGAGTCACTCTTTCTCGGGAAGAATCCGCGGGCCGTCTGTCTCATAGCGACCAGCGCCCCCTTGATACAGGCCTCCATGGGACCACAAGAGCCACGTCTTCCTCTGAAAGAAACGGCCTGAGTAATCCAATCCCACGGTCCCTTCGTGAATGTATCGACGTTCACCCCAAAAGCGAAAAGGAGTTCCACCCCCGACGTATCCCAGGGAGTGGTAGCAGTCCGGACTCGGCTGAGCAACCAAACGAACGCAGTAGGGATAGCCTGCTCGCTCCATGCCCGGCTCACAGTAACGACCGTACCTTTTCCCAGCACCAATCTCCCTACCCCGACCCTCCAGTGTGTAAGAAGACTCGAGCGAGTCATCTCGGTTACCGAGAACGGTGAAAACCTCAGCTTTGGGTTGGATCGGTTGGGTTCGAAAAGTTGCGAACACCGGACCGGACGACTCAGGGGAAGGATTCATCTCAACGACCAAAGATTCCAAATCACCCTTCTTGCCGGTCGGCTCGGAAGATCCGGGAAGCGTCACCGTGCGAACAGGAGGCCGCAACCTCTTCGGATCAGACTCCTCAGTGCGTGCATTCTTGTTTTCAGAGGGCACTCGATCGTCCCAAGCTGCTGCATGCTGAACAGCAGCAACCAAGACGAACCAAGCGGAAATATAACAACGCATTGTCCCACGCCTCGGAGCACGCCATCTTAACCCACACCACAGGTACCATCGGCGAAATCGATCAAAACGGTTCAATCAATAACTTTCGCACGCGACAATCGATTTCAACGATACAGATTAGTGGAAAACTGAGCGTAATCGCTTCATTTTGACAGGAATAAAGATCGGGAATCCCATCTCTCGATTCCGGGTGGATCTTGAGCATTCGCTTCCTTGTAGCGAGCGTAATCGTTAGGGCCCATTCATCAGGTGGATTAAATTATCCATCTTCTCCCATTTACTCGATCGCTATCATTGAGATGGGCTATGCTTCCGCAACACGGTCTTTGCCGGATGATTATGCCGGATGACTTGAACGGTGAAGGTCTTTCTTACGTTAATGCCTACACGACCTCGGATGAGTTATGTTGGATCTCAAGCCTGACCAACAACATCCATATCGGCCACGGCTCTTGCTTGGACTTTTGGTCCTGGCAGTCTTGCTTGGGTCATTGCTCACCCTGCTGATCGCCTTCATTCAATGGGCACAGACGGATCAGGCGCGTTGGTTCTACCTTGGTCTCGATGGCATGCAGTGGTATCCATTCTATGCGCTGGGGTTGCTCATTTTCCTTTTTGCAGCATTCTTGGTGTTCAAGCCCAAGCTTCGAACGACTGCGATCTTATGCTCGGGACTACTCCTGCTTTTGTTTGGCACGTCCTGGTTCATTCGGATTGAATCATTTGGCGGGGATCGCACTCCTCGCTTTGCTTGGAATTGGACTCCATCTGCAGAAGACCAAGTCAAGCAATACCTCATTTCCAATCGCTCGCGAGCAGCAACCGCACCGGTTATTCCCTACGAGCGATTCGCCCCAACAGCGAGCGATTATCCGAGCTTCATGGGGCCCGATCGGAACGGGAAGTTGGTTGGGCGAAACCTATCGAAACGATGGCAGGATCATTCTCCGAGTTTGCTTTGGCGACATCCCGTCGGCTTGGGCTGGTCGAGCTTTGCGATCCAGGGAAGTGTCGCAGTCACGCTCGAACAACGCGAAGAGAATGAGTGCGTTGTCTGCTACGATTTGTACAGCGGGACGGAATTGTGGGTGCATGAAGAGCCCATTCGATTTCGAAACGAACACGGGGACGGCCCTCGCACCACACCAAGCATACTCTCCGATCGCGTATACACATGTGGTGGTACCGGTGTTATCTGCTGCTTAGATTTGACGAACGGTAAACTGTTGTGGAAACGAAACCTTATCGAGGATGCGAGGGGATCGCCCCCTTTCTTCGGTTGGTCTTGTTCCCCGCTCATCTCAGGTTCCGAATTGGTTGTCACCCCTGGCATAAATCCTAGCGGAACAATCGTCGCTCTCGATTTGGAAACAGGCCTTGAACGCTGGCGAGGGGGTGACGACAGCACTTCCTATGCTTCACCCACCGTTGCCAGCCTGTGCGGTGAACTGCAGTATCTTACTTTCAACGGCGAAGGACTCAGAGCCTTTGCTCATGGTGGTGAGTCCCGCTGGTTTGCTCCCTGGCTAACGCAGGGGGACTCCAAAGTCAATGTTGCGCAACCGATCATCGTAGACCGCGGCGGATCATCCGCGAACGAACCGGCCCGCGTATTGATATCGTCCGGCTACGACATGGGGACAACCCTGTTGGAAGTTCGTCGCTTCAAGGATGAATGGAAGGTCGATACCGTTTGGAAGAGCAAGCACCTGAAGTCGAAGTTCTCCAATTGCATGATTCATAACGACCATATTTACGGACTGGACAATGGATTGCTTACCTGTATCCGCCTCACCGATGGCGAACGCACTTGGAAGAAAGGTCGTTATGGCCACGGACAGTTGCTCATGGTCGACAGCCGGTTGCTGATTCAATGCGAATCAGGGGAGGTTGCTCTCGTGGAAGCCAACCCGGATAACCATGTAGAAATAGCTCGTTTTCAAGCATTAGACGACAAGACTTGGAATCACCCTGCCCTGGCCGGCAACATCCTCGTCGTCCGCAACGATCATGAAGCCGCCGCATATCAGTTGCAAACAGTTCTCCAGGTATATTGAGCGACTACTTAGGGTGTCGGCTGCTGTGGGGCTGTTGGTTCTGCGGCCCCCTCACCCTCTTTCTTTTCGGACTCTACCCACAATTCCTGAGTCTCTGGGCGATAGCGGTATACCTTCCCCTCTGGAAGTTTCGGCAACTTGATCTGCGTTCCGATGATCTCTCGCATGTACTCTTCGTGGCTCTTGGGGTGACGGCCATTGAGAGCAACGAACGCGTTGAGCGTATGCGGAATCTGAATCTCGAATACGATTTTCTCCTTGGTTCGGAAATAAGCTGCCGCTGGTCCGGATACGAACGTGGCAGGGTTGTATTCCGAGCCACCCTCGAGCGAGCGGCCTTGAGCACCGACACCAACTCCTGCTTTTTGATCAGGAATCTCCGGTTTCTCTTCCGCGGCCGCTTTGGCAGCGGCCTGCGCAGCAAGTTGCTGATTCACTTCCTCCTCAGGCTTGCAACCAGCCAATACTGCCAGCGACATGCCGACTGTACACACCAACCATGCGCGAAATAGTTCCGCCGAAACAGGACACCGTTGTATTACCTTCAATCTCATCGCTTCTTTCCCCTGGTCACTCGCCGAATTTTTTCTCTGACTTCCTCAACGACTAAACATCATAACGGTGCGATGCCTACGTCGGGAGCATATGCTCCCGGGAATAAGGCGTGCGTCAGGGAAGTAGTCCCTCAATTCGAATGACGATTCCCTGTTCATCCACTTGTTCCACTCTCCCGATGATGAGCCAATAAGCCTGCTCTGGCCGTTCGCCCATCTCACGAATCCGGCTTGCGACCGCTTCGTCCGAGATCTTCCACTGAGCAACGCGCGATCCGATACTCAGCAGCGGATCCGCCAAGCAAATCCCTTCGGAATCAATATTTACTTCAGCCACAATAGCTTCAGTAGAAATAGAACGGACGGGCCAAACGACAAGCTCGAAAACTTCCGGTGGATAGAGTTCAGCAAAGCGTCCCGATGCAGCCTCCTGAAGCGACTCGCGATACCAATCCGTTTCCAGGAGCATCCTAAAGGAGTCCGGGATATACACCGATGTATCCGAGGTGGCGATTGAATCTAGCCAGATTTCGGCGAGACGAAGGGTCTCTTGGTAAATGTCCCACTCCCGCTCATTCCACGTTCGGCTTGGCTCCGACTCCCATGTGTCTCGCATCGATCGAATGGATTCAACGATCGCATCGGTGCGTTGCAGGATGTCAGTGTCCGACGATGGTTCTTTCAGGATCGAATCAAGCAGCGAAAGATCCAGCGGCTTGGCATCTGAGGGCTCCATTTCTGCTGGCACTTCGACGTCTGCTGGCACTTCGACGGCAACCTCAGTTCTGTTCGATGCCGGTTTGTCCAACATCTCCTCGGTTGGCCCCAATGAGCTTCGGCCCAAACTCTCCTCTACTGCACTCTCAACGGATTCATCCGATGGGTGCAGGGAAGGGTCTCCTGCAATCATCGATTCGTCTGGCGTCTGCTCGATGGAAGATGGCTCATCCTCGGAAGATGTCTCATCGACCACAGCACACCCTACTAGGGAATCGTCTATTCTCGTTTGGGGTTTGGACCGACTGAGATTCGGAAAGTCCTTGGATCTTCCACCCAAGACTCCGAAATCGCGATTCCCTCGCATGCTCGGGTCGGTGTCTTGATAGGTCTTGAATTTGCGTTGCTGTGGCCCTCGCAAGGCTTCCGGAACAACCCACGGAACATACTGAGCAACCGTTGGACCTGCATTCCCAAGATCGCGCCCCATCCCGTACCATAGAATTGCGATAGAGATCGGGATCGCACTTAAGCCACCGAGAATCGGGGGTACGATCTTGCTTAGTAATGAAGCTTCCTGGCGTTTGGGCCTCGGTTTCGCCGCGATTCGTTGCCAATCATGCGTAGTCTCATCGACTTCGCTCTCGTCGGATTCAGCGATTGCGTCAGCTTGATTTTCCTTGTTATCGCTCGAGTCGATATTGTCGGACTCGGTCCATCCAGTTCCGATGGACTCAGCCTCGTTTGCCGCGAGTTGATCCGAAGCAACTGTGTCATAATTTGCCGCTTCGAACTCGTACTCGATTTCATCGGCGTCCTCCACTTCGTCGACCTCGTCGCCCCCGTCGACGGCCCACTCCTGACCGCAGTGCGCGCAAATTCTCGTGGGCGACTGGTCCTCATCGATTTCGAAAGAATGGGAGCAATGCGGGCAAATAATTTGAGAGGACATGAATGAACGCAGAGCCGGGTCGGCAAGGGGCTTGAAAAGTTTCGTGACGCTCCATTCTCGCATAAGTTGAGAATGTTTACAGTAAAGAATAACTAGTTCCTGCAGACTTTACTTGATGGATAGGTGGCGGTTGGCAGACTTCTCTCGGGAGCCTTATTCAGGCAAATTTATGGTTCACGATCTGTTGGATTCATGGCCCAGTTCGATCATTATTCCGATGCCCCTTTCTCCGGTGACCAATGCCTCCCAGGACATCCTGGTAGAAAAAGTACTCGCCGAAGTTCCGTCGTCTTCCGGGACCGTGATCGAGGCGTTGATGTGGTTGCGACTGGGCCGGCTAGATCCGGCTCATGGAATCGTCCAAGATGCCACCCACGGACTGGCCGCCTACGTCCATGGCATGTTGCATCGGATGGAGGGGGACTTTTGGAATGGGAACTATTGGTTTCGCCGTGTGCGAGACCAGGGGTTGGAGAACCGAATTCGAGGCGTTTTTCTGGAGCGGGGATGCTCATGTCCCTGGGACGGTGACTCCGAGAACCATCGTTTCGATCCCGTAAAATTCACAGAGGCATGCGAGGGTTGGCACAGTGATCGGAGCGCACGTAAAAACGATCGCGGAGCGGAATTGCAGGGGATTGCTCTGGTCGAGTGGGAAGCCGTCTGGGAGAACGCCTTGAATTCGTTATCTTGATGCAAATATGCCTAAGGAATTTCGCCAATCAGAACCTCGCAAATTGCAGTGCCCGACGTGCCGTCGCATGTTCGAACCGGACATGACGGCGTCCTGGATGCCTTTTTGCTCGGTGCGCTGCAAGATGGCGGATTTGAATCGCTGGTTCGACGAAGACATAGGTCTGCCGGTCCACGCGTCGACCGACGACGAAGAAGATGATGGCGAACCAACTCCACCGCCCACTCGGAGAGAGTGGAATTTTGACTGACCCACCTTATCAGGATTGATTGGGAAGAGAAAACATCATGACGGACAAAGTTTCCCAAGACGCTGCAGTTCCGCGTGTGTCGGTGGATTGGTACCGATCAACCCCTTGGTGGCGGCTGGTCAGTCACGCGATCGCCATCTCTTGGAGAGCATCGCATCTCCTCCTCTGTGCGGCGGGATTGCTCGCTACTTGGTTCTTGACTTCAATCGCTTTTTGGTTGTTTCAGCCCGAACAAGTCGATGCGCCGGAGCGATGGGTGGAACCCGCTCGCAACATTCCCGCCCTGGCACCCTTTGATCGCGAGCTTTCCGAAGTCGTACAAGCGATGACCGGAGCCGAAGATAACCAGTCGTCCGCGTCATGGTATGGACGATCGCCGGACTCGTTCCTGCAAGTCTGGCGGCGATACCTCCAGTACCCGTATCAGGCGCTCGAATCGCTCACCCTTCGAAGAGCCGCATACCTTCTTTTCTGTTCCCTTTCTGTGATCGGGGTTTGGTCGTTTGTCGGTGGTTGCATCGCCCGCCGTTCGATCCAAGAATTCGGTACTCGGATCACCGCTCCCTGGTCGGATACTGTGAGACTGGTGACAAGCCGCTGGATTTCTCTTGCTTGGTCGTCAGCTATGCCGATCGCGCTGATACTGATGTGTTGTTTGATACCGCTGTTGCTCGGATGGTTTTCCAACATCCCATACGTTGGCTCCTGGATCGCGGGTTTGCTGATGATCCCGCTCGTTTTCTTGTCGCTCGGGTTGGGCTGGTGCGCTGCGGTCACACTCTTTGGGTTCCCTCTTTCGGTGGCTGCGATCGTATCGGAAAAGAATGCAGACGCCTTCGACGGCGTATCGCGTGCTGCGGCTTACTCATTTCAAAAACCCGCTACATTGATTTTGGCCGTGATCATGGCGGAATGGCTGGGGCACTTTGCGGGCGGCATGGTTTCCGTAGCGGTCAACACCGGGTTTTCGGTCTTGGAGCGAGCATTCAACCTGGGTGCATCTCAAGACCTTTTGGGCCAGGGAACCCTCTGGGACGGTTTGATCGCTGGCTTCGTGCCTCTGATCGTGACCTCCTTTGGATTCAGTTTCTTCTGGTCAGCATCATCGGCCATGTATCTGGTGCTTCGCAAAGAAGTCGATAACACGGAGTTCGATCTGATCGATATGGATGCTCCGGACCTACCCAAGCCCCTTCCGACTTTGCCCGCGGCTCCAAACGCGAATTCCGATGGTTCGCCAAGCAGTACCGGATCGCCCTCAGAATCATCCGCAGATTGACACAGACGGGCCCGTTCCGGACGAACGCATGAACATGTTTGTTGAATCGTGCGTATTTCGACGGTATAACTGTTTAAGTAACTCATAGACCCCTTTTCTACATCATCTATGGTCGGTGGCCCCGTTGGCTTGCTCGCGAACCCACTTACCCGCCTCCTAGGTTTGGGCCTAGCTTTTGCTTGGATTTGCCTGTCTGCAACACTCCCGGCCGAGGCTGGATGCAGTTACCACGCCACCTCTCATTCGTCTTCATTCACTTCGCAACAAAGACACGGGGAACTGTCCCTGAAATTTTATGTCCAGTACTCGGCAGGGGGGACGTCCTACTCCTTTGTTCCCCCCGTGCCACCCTGCAGTGGCCCGCACTGTGGTGCGAAGCCCCGGATGAAGCCGATCGGGACCAGTTCTTGGACCTTCCGTCTGTCCGGTTCCATCGCGACCGATTCCGCTGAGAAACTGCCACGTGTCGACGCGAATCGTGACCGAGATGAGGATCATCCGCTATCGGTCTATGCACCGCGGGGGAGCATCGCAACTCTGGAACATCCTCCGAAATTCTGCCAAGCGTAAATCTCTGCGCGCATCGTGGCCGATAAAGCCTCCCTTGGCGAATCGGTCTTCGAGCATTCCGGGTTGATAGCACTACTTCGATATCAGCCGATCTCTGTTTCGACCATATCTCGTTCCGACCCCAGCGGCATTCATTTCGCGAGTCACGGTTATGTCATCGTCTGAATCGTCCACACCTGCCCCGGTTCCCGACAAGTTTGCTCATTTGCTAGAAGGGAAGCCAACGAAACCGAAGCTGACGGTTACACCTCGGACGCGGATCCTGTTAACGATTGTGCTGACACTCTTCTCGCTATTGCTGGCCAATGGCTTGTATTTGTCGGGAGTGACCTTCTCGGAGTATTGGTTCCAACGCTCATTCCAGGACCTGTTTTATCATTACATGTTCCTGGCCCACCTCGTTCTCGGATTGATTATCGTTCTACCGTTTTTGGCGTTTGGTTTTTATCACTGGCGTGCTTCCTACAAACGCCGCAATCGCCGCGCGGTTCGCATCGGATACGCTTTGCTGATCTCGGGCGTCATAGTTTTGATGAGCGGGATCCTCCTCATCAAGCTTGGCAACTTCCAGTTCATGCGTGGCGAACTCGGTAAGAAGATTGTGTATTGGGCACACATCGTGACGCCACTCGTCGCGATGTGGTTGTATTGGCTCCATCGACTCGTGGGGCCACAGATCCGATGGGTGATCGCCCGACGCGTCGGTTTGGCGACGGCTGTCTTTGTCGGACTGATGCTCGTTGCCCAGACCCAGGATCCTCGCAAGTGGAACCGGCGAGCACCGGCCGATGGCCAAAAGTATTTTGAGAACTCCCTCGCCAGCACGCGTGACGGGGGCTTTATCCCGCAGCATGTTTTGATGAACGACGAGTATTGCAAAAAATGTCACCAAGATATCTACGACGACTGGTTCCACAGCGCCCACCACTTCAGTTCCTTCAACAACCCAGCTTACTTGTATGCAGTACGCGAAACGCGCAAAGTCTCGATGGAGCGCGATGGCAATGTGCATGCCGCAAGATTCTGCGCAGGATGCCATGATCCGGTTCCATTCTTTAGCGGCGCGTTTGACAACCCGCACTACGACGATGTGAATGATCCGACGAGCCAAGCAGGGATCACATGCACCGTATGCCATGCCATCACCGAATTGGAATCGACGCGCGGCAATGGCGACTACATCATTGAAGAACCGCAACACTACCCATTCGCCTACAGCGAGAACCCCATTCTTCAGCAAGTGAATATGCTGATGGTGAAGGCCAAACCTGCGTTCCACAAAGCGGAGATGCTTAAACCAGTCCACAAGTCCGCGGAATTCTGTAGCACCTGCCATAAGGTTAACCTTCCATACAACCTGACCAAGTACAAGGAATGGGTTCGCGGACAGAACCACTACGATTCCTACCTGCTCAGTGGCGTCTCAGGGCACGGAGCGCGAAGCTTTTACTACCCAGAGACAGCTCAAACCAATTGCAATGGCTGTCACATGCCCTACCGCGAATCGGAGGATTTCGCGTCCAAGCCTCACCCGGAAACTGGAAAACAAGTGGTTCACAATCACTTTTTTCCAGGCGCAAATACGGCGCTTCCGCATTGGAGAGGAGAAGACGACTATGTCGAGTTGGCGCGATCGATCCTAAAGGGCTGTGCGCGAGTCGATATCTTCGGAGTTCGCAAGGATGGAGAGATCGACGGCGAACTCTCCGCTCCCCTGCGACCCGATATTCCAGCTCTACAAGCGGGGAATCCATACTTGATCGAAACCGTGATACGAACGCTGAAGATGGGACATCATCTGACGCAAGGGACCGTCGACTCCAACGAACTGTGGCTCGAAATCCAAGCGAAATCCGGAGATCGAGTCATCGGCATCAGTGGCGGCCGCACGAAAGACGAAGCGGTGGATGAATGGTCTCACTTCGTGAACAACTTTGTGATCGATCGCAATGGCGACCGAATCTCGCGCCGCAACGCGCAGGATATCTTCATCGCTCTCTACGACCACCAAATCCCGCCAGGCGCTGGCCAAACGGTCCATTATCGACTCGAAGTTCCCCAAGATGTCGAGCAACCGATCGAGGTAACGGTCAAGCTCAACTACCGCAAGTTCGATCGCGGCTATATCGAGTTCATGGACAAGGCTTATCGCGAAGGGGACAACGACTTCAAGAACCGGGATTCGGGAGTGAACCATCTGCCGATCACGGTAATTGCAGAGGATCGGATCGTTTTTCCGGTAGTCAAACACGACGGCTCCACGGTTGAGGCAACCGAGACTGGAAAGCCCCCGATCGAGCCGACTTGGCAGCGTTGGAACGACTATGGGATCGGGTTGTTCCTGAATGGAACCGCCCAACTCAAGCAAGCCGCAGAAGCGTTTACTCAGGTCGAAAAGTTGAAGCGTTACGATGGTCCGTTGAATATGGCCCGCGTACTGTTTGCCGAGGGGAACCTCGATGGAGCAACCGCAGCGTTAGCTCGCGCTGCGGAAATGGATCCCCCTCCGCCACCTTGGACTATGGCTTGGCTCAGTGGTGAAGTTGCACGACAGCAAGGGCAGTTCGATGTAGCTGCGAAAAACTTCTATTCCGTCCTGTACGATGTCAACGATCAGCGTTCCAAGAGACAATTCGATTTCTCATTCGACTATGTGGTTCGCAATCAACTCGGCGCGACCTACCTGGACCTAGCTCTCGCAGCACAAAGCAGTGATGATCTCGACACCTACAAGGATTACTTGGCAGCCGCACGTTCAGAGTTTGAACGTGTTCTGACTCAGGATAGTGAAAACCTCATGGCGCATGCCAATCTCACGACGATCTACGAGCGTTTGGGAGATGCCGCCAAAGCAGAAGAGCATCGATTGGCGAACCTGAAGTACAAACTCGACGATAACGCGAGCAATCTCGCAAGACGACCTGCTCGTCAAAAGTATCCAGCCGCCAACAAGGCAGCCGAGGCACTCGTCATCTATTCCCTGCAACGGCCCGGTGCCCCAGGCCTGCCGACGGACGCGGCACGCGAGCAAGTCGCCAAGGGCGAGCCCAGTCGTGAGTCTCTTGGCGGCCAATAACGTTTTACTCCCCTCTCCCCTTTGTGACGCGTACAGACTGTTCCATGGCCAAGAAGAAAAAACCGCAGACAACTACAACTCCCGAAACCGAAGACGACTCCATCATCGGTCGCATGTTCTGGCGATCCGTGGCAGTTATCGTTGCCGTTGCGTTGTTGGGTCTCGGTCTCTATTCGTTCTGGCCCAAGGACGAGAAGAAGATTCAAGAAAAGAAGACAGCAACGACTCTGCCTCAAGAACGGAAATCGACAGCTGTGGCAGCGCCCGAGATACCATTCGCAGACATCACATCCGAAGCAGGTCTCGATTACGTTCACTACAACGGTCAGCAAGGGGAGCGATTGCTACCCGAGACGATGGGTGGGGGTGCGGGATTCTTTGATTACGACAACGATGGTGATCAGGATATTCTCTTCGTGAATTCGAGCGATTGGGCATGGGGCAATCGAAAGGCTGACACTCCTAAACCCACCATGCGAGTCTATCAAAATGACGGGCGCGGGAAATTCACCGATGTCACCAAAGAGGTCGGGCTCGATGTCACGTTCTACGGTATGGGACCTGCCTTCGGAGACTTCGATAACGATGGTTGGGTCGATGTCTTCATCACCGCAGTCGGCCTCAATCATCTATACCGAAACGATCATGGTAAGTTCGTCGATGTCACTGAAAAAATGGGAGTCGGGGGAGTAGGGACACAGTGGAGTTGTCCCGCGATGTGGTTCGATTACGATCGCGATGGCAAGCTCGATCTGATCGTCGGCAACTATGTCTCATGGAGTCGCGAAACCGACCTTTCGTTGGCTTCAACAATCGTTGGTATGGAGCGGTCCTATGGCCAGCCAACCAACTTCGACGGTTCCTACATGTACCTTTACCATAACGATGGAGACCGCTTTAGCGAGGTAGGTGACAAAGCTGGTCTGCATGTTGTGAACCCAGCGACACGCATCCCGGAAGCGAAAGCACTCGGCATCGTACTGCTCGATGCCAATCACGATGGATGGCCAGATGTCTGCGTCGCGAACGATACGGTCCGGAACTACTTGTTCATCAACAAAAAGGATGGAACCTTTGAGGATCAAGCGATTGGTATGGGAGTCGCATTGTCTCGAGATGGCAGCGCAACCGGAGCCATGGGGATCGATTCCGCGAATTATCGCAACGATGACTGCTGCGGTATCGTGATCGGAAACTTTGCGAATGAACAGAACAGCCTCTACCTCAGCGATGGACTGAAACCGAGTTTCACCGATGTCGCTTCCACCACAGGCTTCGGTCCGCAATCACGATTGCGTTTGACGTTCGGAACATTTTTTGCAGACCTGGACATGGACGGTCGACTCGATATCGTCTGCGCGAACGGCCATCTCGAGCCCGAAATCCAGAAGATCTATCCCACGCAACAATACGAACAGCCCCCGCAGTTGTTCTGGAACGCAGGGAAAAAGCAAGTGACTCAGTTGGTGGCGATGAACGGGGAGAAAACACGCGGAGCATTTCAAAAACCAATGGTGGGGCGCGGAGCAACCTATGCCGATATCGATGGGGATGGCGATCTCGATCTGTTGCTGGTCGCGAATGGCGGTTCCCCTCGACTACTGCGCAACGATTCGAAGAACGAAAACAATTGGCTTCGAGTTCGATTAAACGATCGCGCCAAGACCGGTGCGATCGGTGCAACGATCACGATCCCTCTCGCAAACGGCGATAAACTGGTGCGTTGCGTCAGTCCCACACGTAGCTATCTGTCTCAAACAGAACTCACCGCGACGTTTGGACTTGGCAACCAGTCGCCAAAAGACATGCAGATCGTCTGGCCAAACGGAGAACAGCAAACCCTATCCATCGATCAGGTAAACACCCTCATCATCATCGATCAGCCCGCTGGGTGACAAACCTTACCCTGCAATAGGCGTCTCTCACTCAATAGGCTTCTCTCACTATCGCCCGTAGCCATTGGGGTAGCTGTTGCCAGGTGGCGGGTAAGGGGCTTGTTGGTTTGGCCACTGTTGGTGCTGCCATTGCTGATTGGAACCGCCATAGGCTGGCGGATACTGGTTCTGTTGAGGTGCATTCGGGTTGTAGTATCCGTTGCCTTGCCCTGGACTCTGTCCCCATCCGGGTT
>CAYXFO010000053.1:0-15863 GCA_964464255.1 uncultured Pirellula sp. | reverse complement strand
TTCCATTTCGCTTTGAGTTCCGTACCCGGGATCGGCCAGTTGCCCTCATACGGATAGAAATAACTCCCTGGTGCGCCGTGCGCATTGCCTCCGATATTGACATCGAATCCATGATGTTCGGGGAGCGAAAAGGGTTCACTCCCTAAATGCCACTTGCCGATGCATGCGGTGCGATATCCTGCTTCGCGAAATGCCTCGGCGAGAGTCAACTCTTCGACCGGCAAACTTCGTACGAAGCGGCCCTCGCGTAGTTTGGCTTTGGGGTTCCAACGACCGGCCGGTAGCCAATCGGTCAGCAGTAATCGGGCTGGGTATTTCCCTGTCAGGATCGCTGCTCGCGTGGGTGAACAGACGGCGCAAGCCGAATAAGCTTGCGTAAATCGAACTCCTTCACGGGCCAAACCGTCGATATGAGGCGTTTGGTAGTAACTGCTCCCTTGGCATCCGAGATCTCGCCACCCCAAATCATCGATCAGAAAGAGGATGATGTTGTGCTTCGTTGATTCGTCCGCCAAGACAAAAGATGCGATCAACCACCAGAAGAGCATTGATAGACCGATCGTTGAGCGATGCATGATTTGGATTTAAACCCTGTCGGTTTCGTACTGGAAAAACAACATCCCTATTGTACTGACCCGGAGTTCAGCTTCGTGTGAGTCCACGTCTCGAAAAACCCGCAATTCGTTTCCCCCTGTTACGATCCCATCACCGAGGATACAGAAAAGGTGACCGTCAAGGTGACCTTGCCATGCACTGACAACATGCTGAGCCTCAGCAACTTTTCAAGCGGACTCAACTTGGTTTCGGAGACCCAATTATACACCGGTCCAGGATACTGAATCACCTTGAGCACCGGACCGTTCCCAACAGGGCCTTCTTCCCAACCAGATGGTCGCCGATACGGCGTACGGAAGCGATGAGAACTATATGCGATCCCAGCGTTGTGGCGTGGATCTGGTTGCACCTGTGCCTGGGCAAGAATCGGAGTCTACTCACAGCACCCGTTTAACAGCAACCTCAACAATGAAAAGCCAGCGAAATCAAAGACTTATGTCGGCTGTGTCGCAATAGTATGACGTTTGCTGCATAGAAGAGTTCGCCCTATTGGTTGACCATGTCTTCGAGCTGGCGAATCGTGGTATGAGTCAGAAAACGCCTCGAGACGAAATCGCTCAGTTCGCTCAGATCGTTCAGGTAGTCGTGAACCTTGTCTCCCAGCAGCTTTCGCTCCTGGTGACCTGCTTGATCCGGCACGATCACATCTCCGATCGCGTCTGGATCCAGCAAACGGAGCGAAGCGCGACAATCCGTGATCCGCTTGCGTTGCCGTACCAATTCCGTCTTATCGCCGACGTTGAAGGCGTCTAGGTGGGCGACGATTTGCATGAACTGGAACGCCAGTCCTCTTGGATTGGATTGGTCGACCACCAGCAAGTCCAAAACCGGACCGATTTCGTAGCTCATCAAGTAACGATATCGATACGTCATCGAACTGTCGCAAATGTCGAGCATCGACTGGAGCAGTTGCCGGTAATTGCGATGGACGGGAACGAGCAGGTTATCGATCAGCCGCAATAGGTTCTGTCCTCGTTCAATTCTCCGCCCCAAATCCAGGAAATGCCAACCGGGGCCGCGGGTCATGCTTTCCGACGCCAATCCGGAAAAGGCGGAGAGCATGCTGATGATCTGGTTAAGTATCAGCAATGTATCCCCCATGCGGTCCCGTGGATTGGCCCACGGAATGAGAACGGAAAAATCGAGGCGGCTGATGATCTGGAATGAATCGAGACTGAGTCGATCCCGGATGTTCTCTGCGTTTCTGAGTAGGCCTTGCACGGCCGCGGCGATTCCATCGGGCTTGCTTCGATCGAATAGAAAATCGCGGACAGCGCCGCGCATGGCGTGCATGGCGACCTCCGGGGTATCGGCGGGTACGTCATTCTCTAACCCAGTGCTCTCCGCCAAGGCACGCACCACTTGCCAGTGCGAACCGAGCACTTCGCTTGAGAGTTCCGATGTCAGTTGACTGGTGCAGTAGCGGGCATGCCGTGTCATGAACTCCGCGCGTTCGGCGAATCGGCCCAACCAGAAAAGATGCTCAGCGACGCGGCTCGGCAAGTCCATCGCCGATCGCTTCAACTCCATCGACTGTTTTCCAGAGGTCAACAGACTGATCGGTTTGACGACATCCTTGCTAATGACCCACACGTCCTTGCTCAAGTTTCCAGAGACCAAGCTTTCATCGAGCTTGTCGGCGGATTCGGCAACGCGCGCGACGCCGCCGGGCATCACCTCGATCTTGCCTCGATGGTAACACGCGAAGAATCGGAACACCGCAGGCCTAGCAACGATACGATGATGCTCCCACGTTGGGGCGTAAGAGTAGTGGACAGGTTGCATCGCTACAAAAGACCACGGTTGAGCTCGTATGCTATCCACGAGCCGATCTCGTTCGGCCCCTTGCAGTTCGCGACCGATCACTTGATGAGCCGAATGACGCACGAATGCGTTGCGGATGATCAATTGATCGAGGTGCTCGATTACATAGGCCAACGATTCCGGCTCCCCACACCACCACAAGGGGATGCTCTCCAGTTTCAGCGGTTCGCCGAACAAGAGTTCGCATAATTTAGGCAAGAGAGCCATCAGGGCTGGGCTCTCGCCCCATCCGGTGCCGATCGCATTGGCCATGAAGACTCGATTCTCGCGAGCCGCCTGCGTCAGTCCCGGCACACCCTCGTTACCGGTGGGATCCAGCTCGAGCGGATCGCATTTGATGTCTGCAATGCGTCGCAGGATTCCGTCGATACGGACCAAGCCGCCGAGCGTTTTCAGGTAGACCACTCCACCTCGCACCGTAAGGTCCGCAGTTTGCGTCAAGCTGTATCCGAGATAGCGTGCCAAGTAGGCATCTTCGAAATAGGTTTGGCTTTGCACACCTGGGGAAAGGAGCGCGATGCGAGGGTTCTTTTCCTTGGTTTGGACGGAATCTTGTATCGACTGCCTCAGCGAAGCGAAGAAGCCCGCCAAGCGTTCGATTCGCATCGATTGGAAATCGTCCGCCAACAGCCGGGACATCGCCAAGCGGTTTTCGACTGCATGTCCGCAGCCGCTCGGTCCTTGCGTTCGATCTGCGACGACAAGCCACTTTCCGGAAGCGGACCGTGCGACCTGTGCAGCGTACAAGTGCAACATGCGTCGACGTTCGGCATCGGTTCGGCGCGCGGCTCGCAAGTAAGAAGGAGCGCTGTAGGTGATCGCTGGCGGGATCACGCCGTTGCGCAGGAGAACCTGCTTCCCATAGATGTCGGTCAAAACGAGATCGATAAGATGCATCCGCTGCCGAAGCCCGTCGGCCAATGATGCCCACTCATCGGAATCCAGCACACACGGGATCGGATCCAGTTCCCAGGAGTGAGGAATTCCTGACTTGATCAAATGCCCTGTCGATGGGGGGGGATTATCTCGAAGCGATTGCTTGGTCGCCTTCCAGCGAACGACAATTTCCGGACTGGAAAGAACCGGTTCGAGCCCCAGCAGTCGACGATATCCGGGGCGAACCTGACCGCTGGTGTCGATCAATTCATCGTAATGTCCCGGCGGGCATCGGTAACCGGAAAGGGCGGTTGCAAGAAATTCGGCATCGGCATTGCCCTGCTCTGGGCTGGTTGGCTCTGGCATCAAATTCAACTCGTCCTGGAGGAAAGCGACGCCGAGGATTATAAGGACTTCGCGGCTGAATCCCAACCAGAGCGCCGTCGAAAGGCTCAGGGTATGGTTGAATTAGCTTGTTCGAGAGAGCTCTTAGCTTCTTTCCCCTACGCTTCCCATGGATTACACTCTCGACTTCTACGTAAGTTCACTTTTTTCTCTCGTGCGAACGCTATGACTCCTGCTGTACGTTTTCAATTGTCGATCATGATGTTCCTTCAGTTCTTCATTTGGGGAGCTTGGTTGCCGCAGAGCTTCGGATATTGGGAAGGGGTTCTCGGTTTCGCACCCTGGCAAGCGATGATGTTGGACATGGCTTTTCCAATCTCAGCGATCCTTGCGATGTTCTTTGCCAATCAGTTTGCCGATCGCAACTTCGCCGCTGAGCGGTTCCTTGGATTCAGTCACTTGGTGGGTGGAATCGCACTGTTGGCTTTCGGTTTCCTCGCTCGAAACTTTCTCGCGGAGAAGGCAGCCAATCCGGAAGCAACGGCGAATTTCTGGGTCTTTTTCATATGCATGGCGGTTCACTGTTTGTTCTATGTCCCCACGATGAGTGTCACCAACACCATTCTCTTTGCTGCAGCCACCAATCCACAAAAAGATTTCGGTCCGATCCGCTTGTGGGGAACCATTGGTTGGATCGCGGCAGCATGGCCGTTTATTTTCATCCTAACCGACTGGGCCAAGGTACCCGCCCTCGCACAAACATCCGGGATCACCGAATGGCTTGGCAAGGCGATGGGAACACCGCTGACAGGCGCAGCGTTGGATCTGGGAAAAAGTTGGACGTTCATCACTGCCGGTGTCGCCAGCTTGCTTTTGGCGGCGCTGAGCATGAGTTTGCCCCATACGCCCCCGAAAAAAGACGTTGAGGCAGGAAACTCTCTGGCGTGGGTAGAGGCACTGAAAACACTGTTGGCAAATCCCTTTTTGATCGTTCTATTCATCGTGACCGCGATCGACTCGACGGTGCACGATGGCTTTTTCTTCTTTGCGTTTACCTACATTGGAAAAGTCGGGGTCGCACAGAACTGGGTGCAAGCAGCGATGACTGTCGGACAACTCGCCGAAATCATCACCATGCTCTTCCTATCCTTTGTGCTCGTTCGTTTGGGCTGGCGAACCACTATGGCGATCGGTGTATTCGGACACACGGCACGATTCCTGATTTGGGCTGCTATTTATCCTCTCGCAGGTGAGGCATGGGTCCCTTGGTTAGCCGTTGCGGCGAACGTGATGCATGGAATTTGCTATGCGTTTTTCTTCGCAACGCTATACATTTTCGTCGATAAGGTATTTCCAAAAGATGCACGAACAAGCGCTCAGGGTTTGTTCAACTTGCTGGTCTTTGGACTTGGGCCCATCATTTCCCGCTTTGTGTGGCGGGCGCTGAACAACCAATACTCAACGCAGGTGGGAGAGGTTGCGACGACCGATTACAGCAAGTTGCTGCTGTTTCCGGCCGCTGCTTCTGCGATCGCAGCGATTCTGCTACTGTTCGCATTCTTCCCGCCCAAATCGATATCGACCGATGCGGATGCACCGGCTGCAGCACCTCACTAAATGAAATGCGCTATACATCGCTATGTTTGCCTCGGTTCTCACCCGAGGGCTCGCGCCCGTTCGGCTAACATCGAAATGTTAGCCTAGCTGCACAAGCATCCGGGCTGAAGTTGCGATTTTAGCCACAATCTCAACCCGAAACATAAGTGAGGGGTAGACTCACATCGCTCGCGATGTCTTCCCTCTTGCGTCCCTCGCTCACGCGTCGGGTTGTGATAATCCCTGACGAAACATTGGCACTTAGCAGTCACGATTGACAAAATCGCAACTTCGCAACTTCGAACGTGGGTCTTAAGACTTATTGCCGGGGGCTCGCAGGTTCCTGTTCTGCGTCGTGGCCTGATGCAGTTGCCGCCGGATATCTTCGAGTGGTACCAGGATAGACGGTACCGCGCGTTCGAGCCGCTGCACCTGGGGCATGTGCATATGCTGGTGAACGACCCGATCGACTTCCTCTTCGATCATGACCAGCCAAGCGGGAATTTCGAGTCCGACTCCTGTGGGCTCGCGCATCATGAGATGGGCTTCCTGAACTAGCAATTCAAAAGCCCGGCTCTCTTCGCGATCGTTGGATCGCAGTTGCCGCATCGCCGGTCGGATCAGTGCTCGCATGCGATCGATCGCCATCGGCTTGACGAATCGTTCGTTGAGTCGATCCGCGACCGTAGGCATTTTCATCGCATACTGTTCTTGAAGCTTTGATAGCTTCTCCAAATACATGTCGGCTTCACGCGAAACGCGATCCGATAGAGCTCGTCGCCACTGCTGTGCCGATTGCTGACAACCATTGTGAACGAGTACTTCATGCGCCCAGAATACCGGTTTGAGATTCCAACATACGCGGTCGTAACGGACTCGCAATCGAAGGAAATCGAGCAACATGTAGAGCATCTCGCCGCGATCGGATTGCGTCGTGGTGCTGTTGTAATCCTTGTACTCGGTGAAATGATCGATGATGGCCTCAAAAACGACAGCCAACCAGCGCTGCGATTCCTCGACGCTGATATCCCCGCGTTCGATGGCGTCGAGCAACGGCTGCATCTCTTCGCTGTCCTGATTGATCATCGCGTTTTCAAGCCATGAACCCACTCCTTGGTGCAGGATCGCGCGAACGTTGGACAATCTCAGGAAACCTTGGGTAAAGAGCCCCTTACCGTAGTTCTGAATGAACTGCGATAACTGATTCCAAGTCGCCGTTCCCTCAACCGTTTCGAGAACGCTCAGACGCAAAGTGCGGGAATGGGACAGCCAACTCGACAGCAGGATCTCCGTGAGTTGTTCCAGCAACGGAACAAGCAGTTCACTGTCCGGTTCCGGTGGGTTTTGGTCGACGATATTGTCAAGTTCCAATGATTGCCAGGTCTGTGCATCGATCGGACGCTCCAAGTTAGACTGGGTCAATCTCAAACGGGAAGTTCGTTTCGGTTTGGGGGAGGAGGCTTGCCACTGATACGCATTGCGAATCAACCCTCGCACCATGGCCTTGAACGCGTTTTGAAACAATTCGTCGAATTCCGTGACGGCTCCATGTCCGACGGGGTGCTGGTGCTCCATATGTCGCGCGGCATCGACAAGGCGACAGGCTTGTAGGTAGAAACCTTGTCGGGGCAACCAGGTCAACAGATGGGTCAAGGCACGACGCCGAACCCGAGCCACGAGGATTTCCCTGGGATCGCCCCCCCGAGCCAACGATACATACAGCAGTCGTTCGTTTCGAATGGCCGCGAGAAATTCATTGAACGATGTGTCGACTGCTTCGCGGTTTCCGGCCATCATATCGCCGTACAGTTTTACCGTCAGCAACTCATCGTTCGGTAGATGGATCAATAGCGGTTGAACGCTGTCACGGTTCTCGGATTGAGCGATGAGTGAGCCGAGCAGCATTCTCCCCGCGACCGCCGTCTCGACCGCTGATGCGAGGATCCGTTCCATGAGCGACTCTTTCACCACACGCTGACGATCATAGCGAGTCATCGAGTCGGTATCGGTACCGCCCTTAGCGATCGCGAATCCTCGAACTTGATCCAGCAGTTCGATCAGACCATCGCGGTTTTGTAGGCACTGATCCGTCCAGCGATGGATCGCCGATAGCATGCGCTGTTTGCGATCGAGAGTGTTCGGAGTGGATTGTGGTGGCGAGAGAAATTGCGTCGACTGAGCCACCAGTTTCCACATTTGCGCCAGGGCGGACAGAAACGTTAAATGCTCGCCGATCCGTTTTGATTCGGTGCTCAGTTCTTCATTGGTGCCATCATCATGTTCAAAGAGAGGTCCCTCAACACCATCATCGGTGCTATCCTCGTAAGTAACCCCTTCCCAGGCAGCATTGAACGTGGACTCATCGTCTGGGTTTCCCTTGGATCGACGCTTCTTGCTATTGCTGGTTGCCAATTGAAACTGGGGAGGCGTCCAAAAGGATTCACCATTGGCTTCGAGATAGTCGAAGAATTTTTCGACCAGCTCCCACATTCGAACATGTTCGCTCTCGGCGCACTGACCAGGAATATCATTCGAATCGTTCAGAGATGAGGGGTAGGAATGTTCGAACAATCGTTCGAGCCACATGCGGGCCAAATCGGAGAACGAAGTATTGCCGCTTTGCAACCCGACGCGATCGACGCTGTTGAGCCAATGCACAAGCAGCGCCATGCAACTGACGAAATCGCCGCGATCGAGCAGTGCCTCGATCACCAATGCATAGGCCTTGGGTGAATCGAACAGTTCTGCGTGTGGAGTCCAGAATTTCAGGTCCCCTGCGGCCACCCCGCCTTGGTTCCACAATCGCAGTGCTCGCGCGACCATTTGCGAAGATTCGAGGGTTTCGTTCGGATCGGTCGCGTGCACATCGCCAACTTCATGGGCTGCATACTTGCGCCACCATTGCGAGATGCGGCGGAACCGCGCTTCGGTCGCTTCGCACAGGGGGGCATCATTGCATGCGGCAGCCTCCCGCCAAACGCGTGCAAGAAGCGCGAACAACTGCTCCATAATCTGAACCAACTCCCGCACCCGTTCATCGCTGACCGTTGCATCGGTCCCAATGAATCGCGGAAAGTTACCGGCGAAGCCGAGTATGTTCCAAGGATCAACCAGCGCACCGCACTCGATCCCTCGTTGGATCAAGTCGAAAATCTGATCTGGGATCTCCGATGCCTGTTGCAATTCCTCTCGTCGCAATTGCTGATTGCCGATTGTCAACAGACAATCGATGCGGCATAAGATCCTCGCCGATGGAACGTGAACATCGTCCGATTCGTCTTTGGCAGCAGTTGCACTCCCCATGCGTGCAAAGATACGAGCCAACTGCACTCGCTCGACTTGGGCCGCTCGAAGGCGGGCTAGATTGGTATTGAGCTCTTGACGTGCACCGCCGAGCGGTTGCCGACGAATCGTAGCCTCCGCTACCAAGCGTTCGCGGTGCGTGCCCGTAAGTCGATCGAGAAACTCTGAGTAAAAGGTATCTCGATAATTCGCGATGGTCGACAACAGACCGACCAAGGTTGTGTTCGACGAAAACGCGTTTACCGATCCACCGGAGATTCCCGATGCCATCAGCATGGTCCCCACGAGTACCACCGATGCTTCGACCAACGATTGCTCGTACGGAATGTCGCTGTGCTGTCTGACTCGGGCTAGCAGGGCATCGACCGTCACTTGTTGAAGAACGAATCGTCGGTAACTGCCAGCTTGATCCATCAGATGCGGATCCCACTGACCGAAATAGTAATTTGGACGCTTGTTCACGGGATGATCGAAATCGTACGCGCGCGGGTCCAAGGCCAATTCATCGAGCATATTCGGATCGAACTGCGCATCGCGCAGAATGCCACTCGATGTCTCGCGAAGAATATCCAGAGCGCGTGTGATGATGTCGTAGTACGGACCGTAGGCAACACCAACCTCACGAATGTAGAGAGGGATGGGACGAAGCCACTCATGCGGATAGGGTTCCAGTCGCCTCCCCTCCAAGACCGCGACCGGCCGATAACCCACATAGTCGTTCAACTGCCGAATCGCGCCCGAAACAATGCGACCAACATCTTCCCAGGGACCCGCCTGTTGCAGGACCGCTTCGACGGCACGTCCCAAGAACAGGCCATTGAACAAACCCTCGGGCTCTTGATGGAACAACAGGTCGCTGTGGTAGTCGAGATAGTCCGGAAGCAGGACCTGCCAAACCAAATGCATCACATGCTCGGCCTGGTCGCATTCCCGAAATGCATCCTTATCCGACCTGACTCGTTTGAGATGATCTTGCAACTCGTTCCAAAGAATCAGCCATGGTGGAAGCCCTGCGTACGGAGAAAAGTGTTCCGGCGCTCCGGCCAGCACGCGGCCGTAGAGACGATTCATCGTCGACAAGAATTTCGGATCCGATTTGCCTGACGAGAAATTCAGGTAGCCAAGTACCTGAAGCAGATCTTCATCGTTGCAGGCTTGAGGTCTTTCGTGCTTCACCCGATCCCCAGTCACCGTCCCTGCGGTATGCGTCGCAAATGCAATCCTTCCCGATCCCTGCAGTCCTGTTGGAAGGTCTAAATCGTAAATCCGACTAGCCATTCGCGAAAGTGCTTTTGCAGTTCCTACAACCCTTTCAATCGCAACTTTCGGCCACCATGTGGAGGGAGCTTTGCCCGTGATTCCGCGGTCAATCGCGATCTTCTGGAGTAAGCTTCTGCAGCACCTGAGCCCGTTTCTCGCAGGAATACCCCATGGAACGCACTCGCCCTCGGCGAATCCCGGCCGGGAAGAAGCCCTCGCTGGTCTCCTCCCATCCCGAACCTATCGATATCGCAATCCTCTCGGACGAGGTCCTTGAAGCTCGAATCGATTCCTCCTTGAATCGAGCCGAGGCATGGCTGTCGGGTTCCCGATCGTCCGTATGCTGTTCCGCCGAACGAGCCATTCGCAACACCGAAGCTCGAATCCTCCGAGCTCGAATTGTCGGTCGTGATCCCCTGCCTGAATGAGGCGGATACTGTCGCGTCATGTGTCCGCAAAGCACGCACCGCGATCGAGGCGCTCGGTATCCCAGGCGAAGTCATCGTAGCTGACAACGGCAGCTCCGACGGTTCTCAACATCTAGCGGAACAGGCCGGAGCGAGGGTCATCGCCGTGTCGCAAAAAGGATACGGTTCGGCGCTGATGGGTGGAATTCAGGCAGCGCGAGGTCGATTTGTTCTGATGGGAGATGCAGACGACAGCTATGACTTTACACAGATCGAACCCTTCTATCGGCAATTGACCCAAGGGAAGGATCTCGTCCAGGGATGCCGACTACCCAGCGGTGGGGGCAGGGTCCTTCCTCGAGCTATGCCACCTCTGCATCGTTGGCTCGGAAACCCGGCTTTGTCGTTCTTGGTTCGTACAATGTTTCGGACACCCATCCATGACGTCTATTGCGGCATGCGCGGGTTTCGAAAAGAGTGGCAGCAAAGTCTCGATCAACGGTGTACCGGCATGGAGTTCGCTACCGAAATGATCATCAAAGGGACTTTGTTTGGGGCAAAGATTGGTGAAGTTCCCATCACGCTCCATCCCGATGGCCGCGTCAACTCGAGGTCTCACCTGCGCACCTTTCGAGATGGTTGGCGCACGCTTCGCTTCTTCTTGCTCTTGAGCCCACGTTGGACCTTCCTGCTCCCTGGCGCACTACTTGCGGTTTTTGGTTTGGCTCTTTGCTTGCTCGCGTTGCCTCAGTTCATGATCGCGGGCGCGGCCTTGGATGTACATACGCTACTTATTGGAACCCTATCGATTCTTGTGGCGTCGCAGTGGGTATGGTGCGCCATCTTGGCGAAGACATTTGCGATCTCAGAAGGGATCCTCCCGGGGAACCGCTGGGTCTCATTGTTTAATCGCATACTACCCCTCGAACGATTGCTCGTTGTCTCGTGCGCCATGATCGGGATCGGTATCGCATGCATCGGATGGATTGCATGGTCATGGGCCGAGTCTGGATTCGGAGCATTGGATTACGCCCGAACCATGCGTTGGGTTATCCCAGGTAGCGGCCTGATCGCTCTGGGGGTGCAGTGCATAGCGAGCAGTTTCCTGATGAGTGTGCTGCGGATGGCGCGTGTGCGATAACCGTCTCATGAAACGACATCCATTCCTGCATCCGTTGCTCCATCCAAGTCTGTTCCGATGGATCCTGTGTTTGTCGCCGGGAGTGGTCGCATTTTTCGTGGCGGCTCTCGTCTCTCTGTGGGTGCCCCCCTATCCCAATCTCCATGACGACTTCGGCAATCTGCTCGTTGCCGACACGCTTTGGCACGGTCGAGTCAGCAATCCGACTCCACCCTCGCATGAGCTGTTGCAGACCTTCCATGTCGTCGTCGAGCCGACTTACGCAGCGAAATTCCCGATCCGGTATGGGCGCGGTGCTCGCGCTGGGGAAACTTCTGTTCGGCGAGTGGCACACGGGCATGTGGCTCGCCGCAGGCTTGGCTTGCTGTTCGATCACTTGGATGCTCCTCGCCGCTCTTCCCAAGCGATGGGCATGGACGTTTGGCATGTTTACGGCACTGCATCCGATGTGGCAAACCGGATGGTCTCAAGAGTACACCAATGGATGGTTAGCAATCGCGGCCATGGCGTTCGTGATAGGTGGCATGCTTCGCATGAACCGATCCAGCGTGGATAGGGCATGGCCTGCCCCCGTAGCTGTGGCATGCGGATTAGTGCTGGGAATTTTTTCTCGACCCTTTGAAGTTGCCCTCCTCTCATCGATCTTGGGGATGGGGTTGGCCATCGGTTGGGTGAGGGAGGGTCGAGTGCTTCACGCTTCGTTTTGGAAATCGATCGCACCTGCGGGAGTCGTGTTGGGACTCGGTTTCATTTTGCAGGGCTCCATCAATCAACGCGTGACCGGCTCGTGGCTGAAACTCCCCTACCAACTCCATGAAGAACAGTATGGGGTCGCACCGGTTTTCATTTGGCAGCAGCCTCACGAACCAACATTAGGACATCGATTCGAGGAACAGGTTCAATTTCATCGCGTCTGGTCGATGGGATCCTATACCGCTTCCGCATCCTGGCCCGGATAAGCGAGCTTGATGAGCAACCGCGTCTGGCACATGATGAAAAACTGGGGTTGGATCTTGGTGACCGCTCCCTGTGCGGTTGTTGCCGCACCTCGCTTGCGTAAGCGGTACGGAGTGATCCTCGTGGCCGCGGTGATCGCGCTGGCGATTATCAACTGTGTCCCGTGGTTCTTTCCAGCTTATGTTTCGCCACTCATTCCGGTAGCCATTCTCGTATGCGCCGTGGTGATGCAACATGGACTCAGGACACTAGCGAGCAGCAAACGGGAGTTGCCCAGCGAAAGTTCTCGCAGGCAAAGGATGGTCATGCTCGGCTTGATTGCAATGCAGGCCTTGGGGTTGGTGATGGCGACCCGTAGCATGGTGGTGCACGCGGCACAGGATCCGAACTCGCCGAGTCAGTGGTTTATGAAACGAGCGAGTGCCGAAGCCGACTTGCTGGAACGCGCTGGCAATCATCTGGTCATCGTGCGTTATGCGCCCGGCCATGACTTCCATCACGAGTGGGTCTTCAACGGCGCGGATCCCGCAAGTGCGAGGATCGTTTGGGCGCGTTGGGACGAGTCCTTGCTCCCGCAACTCCTGATCGATTATCCCAACCGAAACACATGGACGTTGGAAGTTTCCTTGGATGACTCTTACCGTATCATCGCATACCAAAGCAAAGATCCATCGGAATGACCGATGGATCTAGTAGGGTATCTGAGCGTTGTTCGCTGAAGACTATGCGGCTCTAGTTGCCACCGAACGGATCGTCGGATGCGGGTGGAGCCGAACTACCACCGAATGGATCATCCGATGCAGGGGGCTCACCCTTGTTCGAATCCGCGGGCGCATCGCCAAACGGATCGTTGGTCGCGGGCGCGGTAGGCTTGTTCGATTCCGGCATCGGGGTCGGAGTCCCCTTGTTGAGGTCTAGGCCTGGAGCAAAGACATCTTTCACTGCGGGTACGGGGGTTGGCGGTGCGTCCGAATCGCGAGGTGGGAGGGCAGGAGCTCTTCGCGATTCCTCGTATCGAGCCCGCTGCATTTGAAGATACTTGTCTCGCGATGCTAAGCGTGCACTGCGTCGAACCGATTCGATGGCGCAACGAGCAGCCCCTTGCACCCGTTCCAGTGCCTTGCCAACGTTCACGACTTTCTGGCCGTTGATCTCGAGATCTGCCGCAGTCTGAAAATCGGCCATGCCCGCAGAGGTGTCACCACCCAAAGCAGAAAGACAGAGACCGCGATAGTAATAAGCCCGTGGATCCTTGCTACCAGCCGCGATCGCTTGATCGAGCAATTCCTGAGCGCGGGCTACGTCGCCTCGGTAGTAAGCGTGAACAGCGTGGCCGTACACATCGTCGAGCGGATCCTGAGCACGCGCTGGCATCGTCGCTGCGAACCCAACAAGTAGCAAAGCCAGAGGGGTAAATCGAAGTTGCATGAGTTCAATTCCAAAAAGACAGGGAACAGTACAATCGCTTTCTATACTAGTTGCGGCCGTAGGGGTTGCAAACGCGACCAACCGCAAAATCGGTACTAGGTCCCTCTGGACTTTTTGCCCCTTTTCCAAGTTACAATTCCAGAACTTCGGAGAGTGGGCGAATTTGGAAGGTGCGAGGAAGTGTTGCTACTGGCACAGGAATACTGCCCCCAAGGGAGTCGATGCATGTGATTTCTCGCATTATTCATGGATTTCGTGCCTTTTTAGGGGGTTGCTGGAATGGGCTGTCGCTGGTGATCGTCCTGGCGGTGGCCGCCACGATCCCCATTCTGCAGTTTGCCAGCCTGGGTTACATGCTGGAATCCTCGGGGCGAATTGCTCGCGGAATGCCCGCAAGCCGTTGCTTTCCCGGAGCTGCAATCGCCGGAACGATTGTCTCCTCTGCGATTTGGATCGGGCTGACATGGCTCCCTGTTTGGCTCGTCGCCGACTTTGCATACAGTGCGGAATTGATCGAACCGGGGTCCGGTCGGGCTCAGGGCTTGCGGTTCGGAGCCCAGGTCTTGGCAGTGCTGTGGGTGATTTGGTCCGCGTGGGCGCTCTTTCGCGGCGGCAGATGGTGGCACTTTCTATGGCCAGCCCCGATCCGATTTGTAAAGACAATCTTTCGTTTGCAAACTTGGAGAGAAGCGGAAGATCGACTTTGGGACTGGATCGCGTCGCTGCATTTGTTTCGTCTCATGAAGCTCGGCTTTTTTGGGACGCTCGCGGCAGTCACCTGGCTGGCTATTCCCGCGATTCTCATGATCTTTTCGCTGACCAGCCCGAACAACGCAGCTCCCGACAACGGGCCCCTGGGTTTGATCGGGTTGGTTGGAGCTTTGGGGATGCTGTGGGTGCTGATGTATCTCCCCTTTCTGCCGATTCATATGGCGAGTGAGGGTCGCTTGCTCGCGGCGTTTGACCGCAAAGGCATACGAGCCGCGTTTCGTCGCGCACCCTTCGCGTTTCTCATCTCGGTGGTGGCCTTGGTGGTCCTGTCGATTCCCCTGTATCCGCTTCGCATCGAAGTCATTCCGCCTGAACTATGGTGGGTTTTGTCGCTGTTTTTTGTAACGCTGATTTTTCCTGCAAAGCTTTTGGCAGGATGGGCCCTGCGGCGCAGTCGCATGCGATCAAAAGATCGTCATTGGTCACTTCGCTGGCTCGCGTGGATTCCTCTCGTCATAGCACTCAGTTTCTACATCGGCTTCCTCTATCTCGCGAAGTTCGCCGTGTGGGAAGGGACCGCGAGCATCCTGCTGCAACACGCCTTTCTTCCTCCCGTGCCGTTCTACGTCCGATAACTCATTCGACAAGGACGCATGCAAAGGGATCGATAGAAACTCCGCAGATAGGTCCTCCCGACTGAAAAACAAAGCCGGTTGAGAGCTCCCTCAGATCTCAAACTCCTGTGCATCTCAACATGAATGTGATACGATCCAACCCAAGCAGGATTTAAAGCGAAGGCGGCGTCGATGTTTTCTTAACAAGTCGGTGCGCCGAAGTGATGTACATCAGTCCCTGATATATAGTCGCGCCTGACGTATACCTGTGACGTTCGACAAGCTTCTTCCAGTTCATCTTTTGCGAAAGTTCCGATCATGACACCCTCCCGTCGACGATTTCTGCTGCAGACCCTGATCGGAAGCGGTCTGGGGGCTACGATCCCGAGACTGGCGTTCGCTAACCCTTGGTGGAGCGATGGACTGGTCCCAACTCCTTCTCAGACCAAGGGGCCGTTCTATCCGATTCCCGACGTCCCATGTAGGGTCGCGAAAACAGGGCGAGATCGCCATCAACGCTCGACCCGTCGCGCCAGCCACCAACTCGGCAGAACGGCGATCGCTGATAACAACAAGGCTAAACTCGCCTCGCGGTTCCGAATCCCGTAGTGCAGTAACTCGAACATCCGCATCGCGACCGTGGTCACTCCTGGCGGCTGTACCAACAAATAGGATGCGAGGTCTCCAAAGGCAATCATCCCGCATGCCAATGCACTCACCAGGATCGCCATCCTCGCATAGCAAAGCCAAATCCAAATGCGAAGCCACATCGGAAGTGACTGATCC
>CAYXFO010000052.1:12088-15998 GCA_964464255.1 uncultured Pirellula sp. | reverse complement strand
TCATTGGGATCAAACAGTTCGGAACGCAAGGGTCTAGGCATAACGGGTTTCTCCTGGGCCGACCAAGATAGCAAAAGGGGAAGGGCATGTCAAATAGGTGGGTGGCACGTGATGAGGTCACTGCGTTTACCGGTTCGGACTACGGCCCCCCATTTGGGGAAGCTTCTTGTCGCATCAGAGGCCACTTCCTAAGCCTTGAGGGCCGACAAAAAGAAGTTTCGAAAATTTTCTCTTCGATCGTGGCAGACAACGGGCGGCTCGGACGCTTGATTCTTCACGCGACGGATGCAAGCACGTTCGCGTTGTTTGTTCCTTAATTCGTTGTTACTTACCCCTTGCCTGAAACAGCTTATTTCCTCCCAACGGACAGAGTTCAGATCATGTCACGAGCACCCTCGCGAAATCGTAAAGTCGCCTCATCGCTTCAATCCCGCAGACGCCGCCTAGCCATCGAGATGCTGGAAGATCGAAGGTTGCTGGCGGGGGATATGGCCAGTTGGCTTTACTGGCTCGAAAATGGCGTAATCTCCAGATCGTTTCTGGATGGCACTTCGACCACGCCCATCGTTCAATCATCTGAGGCCGGTTGGATGATCACGAACTTCGATGTTGACACTCGAAGGAATCGAATTTTCTATGCTGAGCAAAAAGAAGCCATGAATTCGAGGATCCGAAGCGTCAACCTACTCGGGCAAGATCCGATAATGGTCAGTCAAGGTGTCGCGGGAAAAGGGAATTACTCGATGGCGGTCGATAGCCTTAATGAGGCCATCTATCTTCACAGCCACGACGCTCCGCCGATCTCCAATTCTGGTCCTTTTTTCGATGGTCGAATTCAGAAGATCAAATACGACGGAACGTTCAGCATGCTTCCTCCCATCTTGTTTTATGTCCACGACATGGAAGTTGATCCGGAGGGAAATACGCTTTATTACACCAATAGCGTGAACAGCGAAGGGCTCTTCAAAAGCGATTTGGATGGAGATGGATCGATCCGAATATCCAACGATACCGGTGACATGCGAAACCTCGCGGTTTCTAAGACGAGGAATAAAATCATTTACTCAATCGTTGGCGAAATACCGAACGTTTCGACGATTTATACGATGAACACAGATGGATCCGGCAAAGTAAAACTGGGCGACTATTTCGGAGCGGGTATCAATGATGTCGAGATCGATGACGAGGCGGGAGTGATCTACTTCGCAACGACTCTCGATGGGATCTTCAGGTCGACCCTGAGTTCATTTTCGCCGGTTTTAGTCTTACCTGGACAAAAAGGGGAAATTGAGTTGGTGAAAATCCCCAATGCTCCTCCAACGTTCGATCCGATCAACGACATTACGATCAGCGAAGATTCAGGGTTGCAAACCGTCAACCTTACGGGGATCACCGCAGGGGCGGGCGAATCCCAACCGCTCAGGATAACGGCCACCAGTAGCAATCCGACATTGATCCCGACGCCGAGCGTGGTGTACACGACTCCCAATTCGACGGGTGCAATCAGCTTTGCCCCGCTACCCAACAAGTGGGGAACTTCAACAATCACCGTCAGCGTGGAAGACGGTGGGCCCGATGGGGACCTTTCAACAACCGCCGACAACGCCACCTTCAGTCGATCGTTCACTGTGACGGTCGCTTCGGTGAATGACGCACCATCCTTGGATGCATCCGCAAGCCCGACGTTGGGAAGTGTTTTGGAAGGGGCACTTAATACAAGCGGGGTCACGGTGGCGGAATTGATTGTCGACGGCAGTATCACCGATCCCGACGGGCCTGCCGCCGAAGCGATCGCCATCACCGGATTGAACCCCCGTTTCGGTTCTTGGCAATACAAGCTCGACGGCGCATCAAATTGGATGACGATCGACGCAACGCTGATCAATAGCCAAACCAATGAATTGGCCTTGCTTCTTGGGCCTACCGCCCAATTGCGTTTGGTTCCCTTTCGGGATCTCAACGGTTCCGCAAGCGATGCGATCACTTTCCGAGCTTGGGACCGAAGCATGGGTGCTGAGGGGGAATACGTCATCATCTCCGGAACGGGAGGTGCGAGCGCGTTTAGTGTTGCCGTCGATACCGCGTCATTGAACGTCATCGCGGTGAACGATGCACCGACTTTTTGGAGCGGTGATGGCAGGATTACGACCGACTTCGGTTACGGTGAGGATACGGGAACCAGCATCGCTCTCCAGCCCGATGGCAAGATTCTCATGGGAGGCTACAGTTGGAACGGAAGCAACTTTGATTTCGCGTTGTCTCGCTACCTCCCAAACGGCTCACTCGACCCAAGCTTTGGTTCGGGCGGTAAAGTAACCACACCGATCGGTGGTGGTGGAGATGTGGGGCAGGTAGTCAAGGTTCAGGCTGATGGAAAGATTGTCCTCTGCGGATACATTCAGGGGAGCAACAACGACTTTGCACTCGTTCGTTACAACGCGGACGGAACACTTGACACTGCCTTCGGTGCAGGTGGCAAAGTGACGACGGCTATCGGGTCGGGGAATGAAAACGGCTACCATCTCGTGATCCAACCCGACGGCATGATTCTCGTCGCTGGGTTTAGCTTCAACGGGAGCAACGACGACTTTGCGTTGGTTCGTTACCTCGCGAATGGATCTTTGGATGCGGGTTTCGGCGTAGGTGGCAAGGTGACGACCGGTATCGGCTCGAGTGACGAAGGAGCTAGTAGTCTTGCTCTTCAGCCCGATGGCATGATCGTTGTGGGCGGATCGAGTTTCCATGGTGACGCCGATTACGATTTCGCGTTGGTCAGGTACAACCCAAACGGCTCGCTCGATACCACGTTCGGTACGGGTGGCCGAGTGACGACGAGCATCGGAACCAATGAGGATGCTGGCTACGATGTGGCAGTCCAACAGGACGGTAAGATCCTGCTGGGCGGATGGAGCCGAAACCCTAGTAGAACCAAGAACGACTTCGCCTTGCTTCGATACAACGCTAACGGATCACTCGACAGTAGCTTTGGAATAGGCGGCATAGTCACAACCGCTATCGGCCCATTCGAGGATGTGGGCTGGGGCATCGACGTCCAGCCCGATAACAAGATCTTGCTGGGTGGCTACAGTTGGAGCGGTTCCAAATGGGATATTGGGTTGGTGCGCTATCAGACTAACGGCGCGCTCGATACCAGCTTTGGAAGCGGAGGAAAGGTGACTACAGCCGTCGGCGCCGGACGCGACATTGGGCAAAGTCTTGTACTGCAGCCTGACGGAAAGATCCTCCTCGGCGGCTTTAGTTTCAATGGAGTCGACGACGATTTCGCCTTTGTTCGTTACAACTCGGACGGGTCGCTCGATGCCGCTTTGGATCCCGCAAACTCTCTGGGTGGCAACCTCGACTACACCGAAAATGGCGATCCGATCGTTCTCGACAGCGATGTAAGCATCTTTGACGCGGATCTATCCGCAATCAACAATTTCGCAGGGGCAACACTTACGCTTGTTAGAAATATAGGTGCGAATCCGGAGGATCTGTTTTCCGCTACCGGAACACTCGGCACTCTCGCGAAAAATGGGGACCTCGCTGTCGGCGGCTTGACGATCGGTACGGTGACCGATAACAGCGACGGGACGCTCGCCTTAGCGTTTAACGCAAACGCGACGAATGCTCATGTCAACTCAGCAATGCGACAAATCGCTTATGCGAACTCCAGTGACTCGCCAACCAACTCCGTGGTCATTGACTGGATTTTCAATGATGGAAATGAGGGAACGCAGGGAGCAGACGGGCCGCTGAGTGTTACAGGAAGTGTGACGGTCGCGATCACGGCCGTGAACGATCCGCCGAGCGATTTGTCACTTTCCAGCACGAGCGTTGCAGAGAATTCCGGGGTCGATGCCGTTGTTGGGGCGCTAAGCACGACCGATGTGGATGCGGGGAACACCTT
>CAYXFO010000052.1:0-11988 GCA_964464255.1 uncultured Pirellula sp. | reverse complement strand
GTTGGGGCGCTAAGCACGACCGATGTGGATGCGGGGAACACCTTTACCTACACGCTGGTCGCGGGTGCAGGGGATTCCGACAATGGGGTTTTCAATATCGACGGCAGCAATCTGCGAGCTACCAACAGCTTCGACTTTGAAACCAAGTCAAGCTATATGATTCGCGTGCGATCGACTGATCAGGGGGGACTCTTCACCGAGAAGACCTTTACGATCTCGGTAACGAACGTGAACGAAGCTCCCACGGATATCGCTCTTTCATCTACAAGCATCGTCGAGAACGCGGGAGCGAATGCCGTGGTCGGGGCGTTAAGCACGACCGATGTGGATGCGGGGAATACGTTTACCTACACGCTGGTCGCGGGTACCGGTGACGCCGACAACGGGGCTTTCAATATCGACGGCAGCAATCTGCGAGCTACCAGCAGCTTCGACTTCGAAACGAAGTCAAGCTATACGATCCGAATTGGCTCTACCGATCAAGGTGGACTCTTCACCGAGAAGACGTTCACGATCTCGGTTTTGGATATCAACGACGCTCCTGTCGCGGGAAATGATTCCTATTGGGTTTCCATGGATACGCCGGAATCACTGCCAGTGCTAGAAAACGACACTGATGTCGACAATTTACTCGATGCAGAGACGATACAGGTGATTGACGGACCGCAGAACGGTACCGCAAAAAGGACCGCCGACGGGAGACTCGAGTACATCCCTCGTCTGGGCTTCCGAGGAGTTGATTCGTTCACATATCATGTAAGGGACAAACTGGGACTCGTCTCCAACGTAGCTACTGTAAATTTGAGAATCAACTCAGCACCAATCGCCAAACCGGATGCGTTCCTCGTGAAATTGAATACGGCATCCGTTCTCCACATACTCAATAACGACAGTGATTCAGATGGATCGATTGATCCATCCACAGTGTCGATTCTCTCCATTCCTGAGAACGTGAACTTGGAACGCCAGGCTAGTGGTCAAATACTGATTCGTCCGAGCGCAGGATTCCTTGGGAAAGTCGATTTCCGCTATATCGTGTCTGACAACGAAGGACGTCCGAGCAAGACCGCGGATGTCACAGTACTGATTGTCGTGTCGACGTTCCAAAACCCGCGTAATCATAATGACGTAGATGACGATTTGAGTGTTTCCCCGCTTGATGTACTAAGCATCATAAACCTACTCAATGCCCGAGGGCCATCGATCCATGTCGATGTTTTGTCAGGCTCACCTCCGTATGTAGATGTCAATGGAGACAATATGGTTGACCCTCTTGATGTTCTGCAGGTGATCAACTTCATCAATTCCAACGGAGCTCTAGGCGAGAAAGGAGGTGAAGGCGAAAGTCCATCGATTAATGCTTGGCCAGCAAATGAGATGATTGGAAAATCGTCCCACGCTGCACGCGGTGATAGGCTTGATTGGACGAATGCAGGGGCTCCATCAAATCCAATCGGTGATGAAGGCGAGTACTGGCAAACCTTAACAGGACCAAGCCGGATATACCCAGCATGGTTTTCGGTGCGGAACCATGTAAAGCCCAAAGTAGAAGCGCATGGAAGCAAGCGTTTCGAAGAAACGGCACTGATCGATCGGGTTTTCGAGGAGGTATGGGGATCGTAGCCCTGGGGTCGTTGGCTGGAAGGCCTGCTTGCCTTTCGAGAACTCTCGCTAATTCATCAATCAACTTGCTCGCCATCCGGGGCCCTACATCCCACGCATTAATCAAACGCGTTCCTAGTTCCATGACCTGTTGGTGCTAAGAACGCGAACGGTCCATGGGCCCGCTTTCATGGGCCCACTCGTTCACTTCTTGGTGGTGACTGGCTTTCTTCGTTTGGGATACAATTCTCGGCAGATCCCACACACGGTCCCGTCGCATCCGCGAGCTGTGCAGTGTTCCCGTCCATAGAAAATGATCTGCAGATGAAGGCAGTTCCAGCTCGATTCAGGGAACAGTGCTTTTAAGTCCCTCTCGGTTTGCACCACCGAACGACCATCGGTTAACCCCCAACGTTGAGCTAATCGGTGGATATGCGTATCGATGGGAAACGCGGGGACACCAAACGCCTGGGCCATGACAACCGACGCGGTTTTATGACCTACGCCAGGAAGCCTTTCGAGCGATTCGAATGACTGAGGTACGATCCCGTCATGTTCTTCAACAAGAATCTTGGACAACTCTCGAATCGCCTTCGATTTTTGAGGGCTCAAGCCGCACGGTTGTATGATTTTGCGGATTTTCTCGACCGGCTGCCGGCTCATGGCGTGCGGATTATCCGCCAATTTCCATAACGCAGGTGTCACCCGATTGACCATCTTGTCGGTGCATTGAGCACTGAGGACGACCGCTACGAGGAGCGTATAGGGATCCTGGTGATCGAGCGGAACGTCGGTCTCTGGATAGTGTTCATTCAAGCGTTGATGAACGATACTCGCTCGCTCTTTGCGATTCATGTTTTCGAGGATTACTGTGCGGGTACTTGGACGGGGCTCATCAGGTATTTCAATAGATCCGCTCGCTCTTGTTCCGAAAGAGGATCGAGAATACCGCTAGGCATGAGGGAAAGCGAAGAGGATTTTCGTTGAACGATCTCAGGCTTTTCTAGGGTGACTTTTTCCGTGGCGGTTTGGATGGTGATTGCATCCTCTGTTTCCGCAAGTGGCACTCCTGTAACAACGCGTCCATCGGCTGTTTGGAAAGCGGTGACACGATAGTTTTCTGCAACGATGGCGCTCGGGAACAGGACGTTCTCGAGCCAGTATCGCAAGTTGCTACGCTGGGCACCGGTCAATTCCGGGCCATTCGCTCCTCCTTCGCCAAAAAGTTTATGGCACTGAGAGCAGAGTTTGTTCCATCGTGCTCGACCATTCGATGCATCGGCTCGAACTAATCGATCGCTATTGAAAAGTTGTTCCCATTCCTGGATGGTTCGTTCTTGGTCGGCCGTTACGCCGATGGCTGGATTGATTGTCTTAGCTCGGTTCAGTAAATCCGAATCGGCGAGCAGGGCAAATTGACGCCAAGTTGCTGCATCGATATTGGTGCTCGGGATGATTTTGCGATCGATCGCATCGAGAAGAATCGGCAGGGAGTCCCGTCGCTTGCCCATCGCAATGATGATTCCCGACTTGCTCGCTGACGGTGCGTCTGCATACATGCCGAGCAATCGATTGGCGTCGTCAGCGCTCAGATTCGTACCAAGCGATTCGGCAGCGATACCACCCAGGTTGGGATCGCCCACCATGTGCCAAAGTACCTCTCTGGCAGAGGCATCGTCAATCCGTCCAAGAGATTCAATGGCTGCGCGGCGAGACGACGGAGTCGATTGTGAGCTTTCGGCCACTTCGATCAACGCTTGCGATGAATCATTTCCCCCGAAGACCGCCCGGAGGAGGATCCCTTTTTCCCGAATCTCCAAATCAGGATGAGCGGCAGCGCGAACGGCGAGTTGTTTCCAAGCAGTCGGTTCTGCAATACGAGTTCGCCCTCGCAACGCTTCCCATAATCCATTAACCGCCGCAGCATGCCACGCGGCATTATCTCGCTGGCCAGCGTTCGATACGAGGAATGAAGTCGCCTCCTCAGCATCTTTTCCTTCCGCTGCGAATCGGCGCATGTACAGTTCGTTCACTTTGGGGATCAGGCTTTCAGCAGCCATTCGAGAGGCACGCATGGGGTTGTCCGCTAACAGGTTTTTTGTCCCGTACCAAAACACCAGCGGAAAATCCCGATCGGACGCGAGGTCTTCGCTTTTGATCAACATGCCTGCAATCCGCCACTGCTGGTTGGTGAACTTGGGCAAGAGCGCCGCAGTGTAGAGCCGGACCAACGGGCTGATTTCCGTAATGGGTTTCGAAGCGAGCATATCGACGATCTCCGCTTCCGCTTCGGTTTGCTTGGCCTCAGCCATGTAATCAAGTCGGTCTGCAATCAATCGAATCGCCCAGGCATGAACCGATTCATGTTGTTTCGTTTGCAGGATCCTGAACAAGTGATCTTCCCTCAAGCGATTCGAGGCATGCAATGTCCAGAGAGCCCTGAGTTGTAGGGTGATTGGGTCAACTGTGGTTGGTGCTGAGTCACCCTGTAGCTTCTTAGGCCTCAATGCCAAGTCGTAAAGCTCTTTGTTTTCATCCAGGGAGAGGCGGTTGAATTGAAGCCCTTTCCACAATTCCCTGGCGTACCAAATGTTGGGGTGTTGGAGAATCTTCACGCAGTTGCTGTGCGAGATGAGAGTCTTCGAGGATTGCTTGCCTGCAAGCACCTCGGAGGGGAACAGTGAAAGCAAGGCATCTTGTGCAATGGGAGACTCATGCGCGATGCGATAGATTCGTCCACTGGTTCGGTGCACGCCATCATCTTCGTGACACTCACCGATATCCGACCAATCCAGAACATAAACGGTCCCGTCCGGAGCCGTCGACAACTCGATACCGCGGAACCAAGGATCGGACCAGAAGACCATATCGGGTTGGTGTCTGCCGACAAATCCGGAACCGACACGATCGAGCCGTTCTCGATTGATACGTCGACCGTGCAGGTTGAGTGTGAACAGATGATTGCGGTACTCGGAGGGCCACTGCTCAGCTTGATAAATCATCATTCCGCTGTGTGCGTGGCCACCTCCTGCTTGGTCGGTGCCGCTGCTCGGAGGCCCCTTGCGAGTCTCCCGCCAATCCTCCCCCTTGGAATCCCAGTGAACATGATCTGCGATGTGGGGAAGGAGTTCATAGGCGTAGGGATCGGAATCCTCGCCATACATTCGTTGCAGATGGGAACCCGGGATCGCGTGCCACAGATGGCCAATCACGGTATTGATGAAAAACAAATTGCCATGCGCATCCCAATCCATACCCCACGGGTTGGTGGTCCCCTCGCATACCATCTCGATCACTTGGCTTTGGGGATGGTATCGCCATACACCACATGTCAAACGAGTCGGGGGCACGACGGTACTCATGCCTGGAGTCAAGGCGATCGTACCCGGGATAGCCAGACCTCCTGGAGGTGGGAATCGTGGCAAGGGCCGATCGGCAGGTCGAGTCGGATACCCAGCCAAGTCGGTACTCATCCGATCCTGCACAATCACGTCCGATGCACCCAGGATCCCGTGTCTACCATAAAGCCAACCATCAGGACCGAAGCGTAGACCATTCGCGAAATTATGACGGATGTTGGTGTTGAAGCCGCTCACCAAAATCTGCGGAATTCCATCGGTGGCATCGTCGCGATTGGTATCTGGAAAGAAGTAGAGATTGGGAGGAGCCAACGCAAACACCCCACCGTCGATAACCTCGATACTGGTGAGTTGCTTGAGTTTGTCGTGGAAGATCGTCCGTTTATCGAAAGCGCCGTCTTTGTCAGTGTCTTCGAGGATCACGATGCGATCATTGAGATCCAAATCCAGCCTCTTGGCCGACTCGGCGTAGGTATTGTTTTCGGCGACCCACAAGCGACCCTTCATGTCCCAGGCCATGGCGATCGGCTGTTGGACCAGAGGTTCGGCCGCGGCTACTTGCATGCGGAAACCTTCTGGGAGCTTTGCCGCTGCTGCGACGTCGCTAGCCGCCATTCTGGGTAGGGTTTCCGGCTGCGAATCGTAGACCTCCTGAGCCGAAGAAAAAGTGGCCGCAACGGATAGGAGAGTGAAGGCGATACCTAGTATTTCGGGTTTCATGGAGACTCCTTGGTACGAAGAACAGAAGCAATCATACTCGACGGAGTGGTGCAACGGACATTACGATACCTAGGGTTTCGTTTTCCAGCGAACCGACTTGCTATCCCATTCCCCACCTTTACTTTAACCTACCTCTCAACATGCGTTCTCACCTTACTCTATGGCACGCTGTCTGGCTATCGATTGGGCTGTCGATCATCGGCCATGCCGAGGAAGACTGGCGGCCGATGGAACCCAACTCGCCAACAATGTGGTTCGGGCAAACCATCCGCGAATCAGCCTGGCGTTCGCCTCGGGAAGAACTGGCAGGCTTTCACGTTCCTAGAGGATTTGTTGTCGAGTTAGTGGCTTCGGAACCGGATATTGCCAAGCCCATGAACCTCGCGTTCGACGCAAAAGGACGGCTATGGATGACTCAGTCCGTGCTTTACCCGTTTCCAGCCAAAGACGGTTCGAGTTCCGGAGATGCCGCCATGATTCTTGAGGATCGCGATGGCGATGGCAATTTTGAGACAAAGCATCGCTTCGCCGACGGTCTGAATATTCCCATCGGTATCCTGCCCTATGAAGATGGTTGCCTTGTATTTTCCATCCCGAACATCTTGCGATTGCGGGACACCGATGGAGATGGCGTTTGCGATTCGAGAGAGGTTGTGCTCGGGCCGTTCGATACATCGCGCGATACGCACGGTATGGTCAACGCCATGCGTGATGGAGGTGATGGTTGGATCTATGCCTGTCACGGATTCAACAATATTTCTCGCGTCGCGGGCCGGGATGGCCACACTGTTGAACTCGTATCAGGAAACACATTTCGATTTCGTCCCGATGGCTCGCGAGTAGAACAGTACACGCAGGGACAGGTCAATCCGTTCGGAATGACACGAGACGAATACGGAAATTGGTTTACGGCCGACTGTCACAGCAAACCGTTGACCCAGTTGCTTCGCGGTGCATGTTACCCCAGTTTTGGTCGTCCCGACGACGGCCTTGGATTTGTACCGCCGATGATGGATCACCTGCACGGTAGCACTGCTATCTCAGGGGCCGCCATCGTCAAACGAGGGACGTTTCCAAAGGAATTTCGTGGCGATCTGTTCTGTGGCAATGTGATGACATGCCGCATCAATCGCAATCGAATCACTTATCAGGGTGCCACTGCCAAGGCGTTCGAAATGCCAGACCTGCTCACCAGCGACGATCCATGGTTTCGACCAGTCGATCTTCAATTCGGTCCCGATGGATGTTTGTACATCGCAGATTTCTACAACAAGATCATCGGTCATTACGAGGTACCCCTCGACCACCCCGACCGCGATCGCACCAGCGGCCGAATATGGCGGATCCGTTGGACTGAAAGTTCGGAACAAGTCGATGCGCCGAAGTCGTCGCAGGCTTCGCAGAGTATCATCTCAGTCGAGTCTGTCGAACAGGCGCAACGTCGTCTCGAGCAACCTGCGGATCCCAAGGACACGGTCGCAGCACTGCAGCGATTGCGGGCAGTCGAGTATCTCGGCCAGTACGGTTCCATGGAATCGGTTCGCGTACTCGCCGAAAGTTTGCGAAAAGTCGATGCTTCGTTCGATCCGATCTTGAGCCAGAGCCATTGGATCGCGATGCGAGATATCGCAAAACGCGCAACCGAAAATGAGGGTCGAAATGAAATCCCTCTGGAAATTGTCAGCAATTCAGACAAAGGACCTGCGGCGACCGAATGGGTCAAGATCTTAAGAGGAATTCGCAGTCCGAAAGCGGCTTTGTGGACGTTGGCGATTTTGGAACAACACGCAAATCAGATCACCGACAGTTCGCCGGAACCTTGGGTGAAGGATACGTTGCTGCACGTGGCTACGATTGCAGGTGAAAGTGAAATCCCACGCGTGTTGGCTTTGCTGGAAAAGATTTTGCCCGACGCCACCGCCCGCAAGGAACAAATCCTATTGATCGGGGAAGCGCAGAGGAGTCGAAGCGGCAAGCTATCTCCGCAGCTTGTTGCCATGGGGCAGCAAGGGATCGAGGAAGCGATGGCCGATTGGAAGACTCGATTTGCTGGAGTATCTCTGTCAATCTGGACGGGGCGGGCAGGTCGCGGGCGAGATGATCGAGCATGGCCTGTGCAAACGCGAAGCCGTGAAACGATAAGCGACGAGAGTCCGGCAACTCTTGAAGTATGGAGTTCCATCGGATTAGGAGAGCGATACCAAGGAACGTGGACGAGCAGTTCCTGGATCGCATCGGGCGAGTTGGAATTCTGGGTCGCGGGCCACAACGGCATACCCAACGAGCCCGATCGGCAGCAGAATTTCGTTCGACTTCTATTGCAAAACTCAGGAACCAAGGATTGGACGGAGATCGTTCGGTACTATCCTCCACGTAGCGATATCGCGAAGAAGATCACCGTTGATTTATCGAAGTATCGAGGCGCAACCATGCGACTGCAAGTCGTCGACGGGGATGGGCACGATGCGTATGCCTGGATTGCAATCGGCGGTTTTTCGCAACCTGGATTAGGACTAGGTCCACAGCGCGATGCATTCGAGCAGCTATCGAGAATGGTTCGTTGTTTTGGACCTGCGCTCGGATGGAATAGCGACAATGCGTCGAGCTCGGCTATCAGCGATCGTTGGACGTCGTGGCTTGAGCAGTCGGTGGTGGATCCTGCCTGCCGAACCGCTTTACAAAAGGGAATGATCGGGCACGATCAACCGGTTGTCGCGGAGTTGATGGAATGTGTTGTCGCTCAGGGATGGGAGGATCTCCTCGATATCGAGCCGAAGATAACGGACGCGTCGGGCGCCTTGCGCACGTTGCCACGATTCTCGTGGAGGTGGCAGGAACTCAATCCGGAAACGCTGCGATGGATTGCCGAGCAGTACTGTCGTCGTTCCAACGCAACCGCTCAAGAGGATTTGGTCCTTCGCTGGTCGAAGTATCGCACCGCTATTCCGATGATGGAGTCCTTGATGCGAGGCGGAGCGATGTCCAAGGAGGTTCTTCGCGCGCTGCCGCCAACATGGTGGGAGGGGTTATCTACCGAGGATCAAGACCGGATGGCTTCGCTCAAGCCCGAGGGGGAGAGCGACACAACACGAGCGCAAGTGGTACAAACCAAAGCGACCGCAGTGGCAGCCCTCTCGCCTGATCTCGCAGTGGGTGCTCGCGTATTCCAAGAGCGATGCGCAGCGTGCCATCAATTGGCCGGTCAAGGGAAAGTCATCGGCCCGCAACTCGACGGCGCGATCACTCGCACGGTAGAGCGACTGTGCGAAGATATCTTGTGGCCAAATCGCAATGTCGATGAAGCCTTTCGTATCACCAATGTACTGACTCACAGCGGCGAGACCTACTCGGGGCTCGTTATCGATCGTCGGAATGACTCCTTGGAGATCATCGATCAGACGGGCAAGTCACAACGTGTCGCTCGCGACGAAGTCGAAGCCGAACGGATCAGCAAGCTTTCGTTGATGCCTGGCAATTTCGAAGAGATGCTCAGCGATGCGGAGTTCGCATCCCTGATCGGTTTTCTCAAGTCCCATACACCCAAACCCTAAGTATCTCTGCATGGCCTCTGCATTTGAACTGAACCACTTTCTTGAGAATGTCGGCCCGGAGATCGCGATGGAATCCTTGGGCGAGGGGCCAAGCGGTTCCCTGCCGTTGACCGACGAGATGCTGCGCACCTGGTCGAGCGGCGATCTTTTCGGATGGACTCAAAACGCGGGGATGGGATGGGATCTGCAGAAGATGCTCGGTCCGCAATTCCTGTTGCTCAGCACTCAGGGAGGCATGCGTGCCGAAAGTGGTCGGCCGATCGCGCTGGGATATCACACCGGACACTGGGAGGTGGGATTGTTGGTTCGGGCGGCCGCCGAGTGGTTTTATGACAACGGTGGGGTTCCCTTCGCGGCTTATGTGAGCGATCCATGCGATGGACGCACACAGGGGACGGTGGGTATGTTCGATTCTCTCCCCTATCGGAATGATGCGGCGATCGTCTTCCGCAGATTGATTCGTTCGCTTCCAACTCGCCGCGGGATTATCGGCGTCGCGACGTGCGACAAAGGACTTCCCGCGATGATGATTGCTTTGGCAGGCTGCTCCCAATTGCCAAGCGTGGTTGTGCCCGGCGGTGTGACGCTACCAGCACGCAGCGCAGAGGATCTCGGTAAAGTACAGACCATCGGTGCTCGCTATACCAATGGGATGATCTCTCTTGAGGAAGCGTCTGCGGCTGGTTGCAGGGCATGCGGTTCACCCGGAGGCGGTTGCCAATTCCTGGGAACTGCTGCCACATCGCAAGTGATCGCCGAAGCGCTCGGAATGACCGCACCTCATGCCGCCTTGGCTCCGAGCGGCCAACCGATTTGGCTCGATGTCGCAAGGCAGTCGGCGAAGATTCTTTGGGATCAACATCAGCGCAAGACCACGTTGGCAGATATCCTCAACGAGGATTCGTTCCATAACGCGATTGCAGTCCATGCTGCGTGCGGCGGGTCGACCAATCTATTGCTCCATGTTCCCGCTGTTGCGTTTGCAGCGGGGATCGCGAGACCGCCCATTGAAACATGGTCCGATATCAATCGACGGGTTGCCCGTTTCGTGGATGTCCTCCCCAACGGTCCGAATTTCCATCCGACCGTCAGATTGTTCATGGCAGGGGGGGTACCTGAAATCATGTGGCACTTGCGAGAGCTTGGGATTGCGAAGTGCGATTGCAAGACGGTCACCGGATTGACGTGGCATGAGATCCTCGACCGATGGCATCGATCCCCTCGTCGCGAGGCGATGCGGCGGTTATTGATCGAACGCGATGGTGTCGATCCCGATCAAGTCATCATCCCTCCTGCGATCGCCAAGCAAATGGGGCTGACGAGTACGGTCTGTTTTCCTCGCGGCAACCTGTGCCCTGATGGTTCCGTGATCAAATCGACAGCGATTGATCCATCGGTGATCGATCCGGACGGTGTGTATCGCAAGACCGGACCTGCTCGCGTATTCACTTCGGAGAAAGAGGCGGTGGCCGCAGCGAAAGGGCAACATCCACAGCCCTTGAAGGCAGGGGACGTTGCGGTTTTGATGGGATGCGGTCCGATGGGAACCGGCATGGAGGAAACTTACCAATTGACCAGCGCGCTTCGCTATTTGGAGTACGGAAAGCATGTGGCCGTGATCACCGATGCTCGGTTCTCTGGAGTTAGCACCGGCGCGTGCATCGGGCATGTGGGACCGGAGGCATTGGCGGGCGGCCCTATCAGCAAGCTCAGAGATGGTGATACGATCCGCATTGTGATCGATCGAAACACTCTTGAGGCATCGGTAGATTTCGTTGGCTGCGAGGGACGTGAATTCACATCGGACGAAGGAGCACGCGTCTTGAACGAGCGGTCTCCTCATTCGGGTTTATCCCCTGATCCTCGACTGCCGAAGGATACACGATTGTGGGCGGCATTGACTCGAGTGAGCGGCGGCACGTGGGGTGGTTGCGTCTATGATCTGGAACGCATCGTCGAAGTGCTCGAAGCGGGCGAGAAAGCGCTCCGATGATTCTGCTGATCGATAACTACGACAGTTTCGTTTACAACCTGGACCGATACCTTCAACGGCTCGGGCAAACCACACTGGTCGTGCGAAGCGATGCGATTTCCGCCGACTCGATTGTTCGGCTGAAACCGACAGCCATCCTCATTTCGCCCGGCCCAAAGGATCCTGACGATGCTGGGTGTTCGATGGAGGTGGTCAGGCGGTTCACCGGTTCGATCCCGATCTTGGGCGTTTGCTTAGGTCATCAAGCCATCGCGCAGTCGCTTGGCGCTCGGATCATCCGCGCACCGGCTCCGATTCATGGACAAGCATCCTGGATTCATCATCGCGATTCTCGATTGATGACTGGGCTAGCCAGTCCGCTCCAGGTCGGTCGGTACCATTCCCTGATCATCGACGCTGAATCGATTCCCGATTCGTTACGTGCAACCGCATGGACTGACGATGGAATCATCATGGCGATCGAGCATCGCGAGCATCCGGTCTTTGGAGTACAGTTTCACCCCGAGTCGATACTTACCCCGTGCGGCTACCAAATCCTAGCTGCATTCCTGAAGCAAAGTGGTTTATCCACACATCCGATCCCCGGTCCGGATCTTGCGGAAGACCGCGGTTCGATCACGGAGGGCGAGCATGCCTTCAATTCCTGAAACCATCCATCGTTGTCGCTTGTTGGTGGATGGATACAACCTGCTGTTCGGTCAGGGTTGGGCTCAGCCAAAAGAACGGAATCATCTCGCATTGCAGCGAGGGCGCGAGATGCTGG
>CAYXFO010000051.1:5446-16123 GCA_964464255.1 uncultured Pirellula sp. | reverse complement strand
GCGCCCGTTCGGCTACTATTCAGGGTGCCCAAGGCACCCGCAACCATAGTAGCCGAGATGCGCAAGCATCCGGGTTGAACCGCTCTCCACAACGCCATGTCCGCTTGTGAAGAAAACGATATGCACCTTCATCGTTCGTAATTTGAATCCTCATCGATTCCTTGCATTTTCTTAATCTTTGATCGCTACACTCTTTGTGGCGTGTAGGAACCAAGTGCATTAGCACGCGGATGATGACCTATCGCGTACGGCCCTCGCTCACGCTTTGGGTTGCGATGATTCATAGGGCACAAGCGTTCTCTGACTCGTTTCGTTTTAGGATTCCCAAATGAAATGTTTTGATGTCTCCGGCAGAGTCGATGCTCTCAGAGTTGCGTTGGTCTTGACGATCGCAGTTTCGGCCAGCACAGCGATAGTAACAGCGCACGATGGCGACGGGCATGATCATCCGGTTCGGCAGGTACAACCTGCAGAGATGTACGCTCCGACCCCCATTCCTGACCGCATCATCTTGACGTGGGCAGGCGATCCAACGACGAGCCAGAGTGTCAGTTGGCGTACGAGCACCGAAGTGGAGCACGGGAAGGCTGAACTGGCCCTTGCGACTGCGGGCCCCGAGATGATCAAGGAACCTTCGGAGCACGTTGCGACGTCGGTGGCGTTGAAGACCGATTTGAACACAGCCCATTTCCACAGCGTGACGTTTAAGGACCTGACGCCTGGCACCAAGTACGCATACCGTGTCGGAGACGGCAAGAACTGGAGCGAGTGGTTCCAGTTTTCCACGGCGAAGATCACGGAAGAACCGTTCTCCTTCATCTACTTCGGCGATGCACAAAACGATATTCGCAGCCTCTGGTCGCGGGTGATTCGCGAAGCTTACAGCGATGCTCCGAAGACAAAGTTCCTGTTGCATGCAGGGGATTTGGTCAACCGTGCTCAATCGGACGCCGAGTGGGGCGAATGGTTTGGAGCAGGGGCTTGGCTCAATGCGATGATCCCGAATGTCCCGGTCGTCGGAAATCACGAGATGCACAAAGTCGACGACACCAAACGCGCAGTCACGCATCACTGGGCACCTCAATTCACTCTGCCGCAACACGGGCCCGAGGGTCTCGAGGAAACTTGTTACACATTCGAGTACCAAAATGCACGGTTCGTGATCCTCAACAGCAACCAGAAAATAGAGGAGCAATCAAAGTGGCTGGATCAAGTTCTCTCGGAGAATACCAAGCCATGGGTGGTCTGCTCTTTTCACCATCCAATTTTTTCGACGGCCAAAGACCGCGATAACGCGGCGCTCCGCAACGCTTGGAAACCGATCCTCGACAAGCACCGAGTCGATCTGGTGCTACAAGGGCATGATCACACCTACGGCCGGACCAGTCTCGATACCCCCTCGATCCCACCGCCAACGATTGGCAATGTGCCGGTGGGGGTCAGTCATCGGGATGATTTTCACGGGACGGTCTACGTTGTCTCTGTGAGTGGTCCAAAGATGTACAACATCGACCCCAAGCCTTTCATGGTTCGTGTCGCGGAAGACACACAACTGTACCAAATCATCCATATCGATGGCATGAAACTGACCTACGAGGCGAGGACGGCGATCGGCGAAGTATACGACGCTTTTACTCTTGAGAAGGTATTGGGCGAACCGAATCGGCTCGTCGAGGGTTCGGTCGCGATGCAAGAACGACGCCGCAATTCCGTTCCAGCGGTGGCTCCCACCCTACAGGCCACACCCGTTCCGGCGCCAGCCAAGTGATGTTGCTATTTCATCGCTGAATCTTCTTTCCCACACTTAGGTCAACCATGACACGTATTTCGCTTCGCATGCTCGCGATCGGTTCGGTATGTTCGCTCGCTATATCGCTATCCCTCGCATCGATGGGGATCGCTTGCTCGCGCGAGGACGAGAACTCGCCAAAGGCGACTGAGCAATCATCTGCAGCGACACAAACCGTAGAGTTTCAGCAAGGGGTCAATGGTTATCGGGGAGCGGTGGATACCGAGATTTGGGCCTTGGCACCCACGACGATTTTGGATAGCAACCCCAACGCATCCTCGGATGCCAACAACGATGGCGGTGAGAGCCAGGTGTTGTTGCGATTCGATGGGATCATCGGTTCAGAGGTCGGACAGATTCCGCGAAACTGCCGGATCGTATCTGCGAAACTTTTGGTCAGCGCGTTTGATCAAGGGAACACGGTCAATCTCCATCGCATGCTGGTCCCATTCTCCAAGACAGCGACCTGGGACTCGGTCGTCGATGGCGTATCCGCCGATGATCTCGAAGCCTCGCGTCACAAGGACAGCTTCACGTTCGGAAAGATTGCGGCCAACACATCAACCGTTGTCTTCGATGTCTCGGATACTGTTCAGTGGTGGGTTAACGGCCATGCAAACCACGGCTGGGTCTTCCTCAACACCGGCGGGAATGGCTGGGACTTTTACACCTCGGAGTTTGACGATTTCAAGCAGCGGCCGAAACTGATCGTGGAGTACGAAAAAACCTCAGCCGCAAAGAAAGTCGATTCTTCCATTCAACCCATCCAGTCCCCGTCGTCGGAAGGAACCCAACCATAATGCGTCCATCGATTCCGCATCGCACCCCGTACCATTGTCCAGGTTTTCATCGCGATCGTCGCGAGTTCATGTATGTCGGTTGGCTCGGGGGGGTCGGTTTGACTCTCGGGCAGATGATGTCGCTCGAAGCGATGGCGGGGACAACGGACGCTTCGGCACCGAAGGCCAAATCGGTGATCCATATTTATCTGCAGGGCGGGTTCGCTCATATGGACAGCTTCGATCCCAAGCCGGACGCACCGGCGGAGTATCGAGGCATCCTGGATCCGATTCGGACTTCTTTGCCCGGCGTTTACTTCAGCTCGCACATGGAGCAGACGGCCAAGGTAGCGGACAGGCTGACGGTCGTTCGAAGCATGTCGCACACCGAGGTCGATCACAGCCGAGGCGAGCACAGCATGTTCACTGGCTATCGCCCGAGCCCTGCACTGGTCTATCCGAGTGTCGGTTCGGTGGTCGCTCACGAACTCGGCCCTCGAGATGCGATGCCTGCCTACATCTGCGTCCCGACTCAAGGGAGCCAATTCCTAGGAAGCGGATATCTCAGCAACGCGTGCGGACCTTTTGCGTTAGGGACTGATCCCGCCCGCCCGAACTTCACCGTGCGCGATCTGAACTATGCGCAGGGTGTAGACGACGCGCGATTCGAACGACGAAAGAATCTCAAGTCCGTTGTCGATGGGCACTTCGACAAAATGGAGAAAGATGACTCCATCGCGACGATGAGCTCTTTGTATCAGCGAGCTTACGATCTGCTGGCATCTCCCACAGCAAAAAACGCATTCAGCCTCAGGGAAGAGAGTCAGCAGACGAAGGAACTCTACGGAATGAAACCAGCCCCGCCCGTCTTGCGTCCTTCGGCAGGTTCCCGTTTGCTCATTGCAAGGCGATTGGTAGAGGCGGGTGCTCGATTCGTCACCGTGACCTACGGAGCATGGGACACCCACGCATTCCACTATCGGAGTATCGAGCCGCAACTGCCCGACTTGGATCGCGCGTTCGCCGGTTTGATTCAGGATCTTGAACAGCGCGGTTTGCTGGACTCGACCCTCGTGTTGGTAACGAGCGAATTCGGTCGCACGCCGAAGATCAATGCCGGAGGCGGGCGCGACCACTGGCCGCGAGTCTTCTCTATCGTCATGGCTGGCGGTGGAATACGTCGCGGATCGATCTATGGTGCCTCCGATGGCTTGGCCGCCGAGCCTGCAGACTCACCCCTCTCAGTCGAAGACTACGTCACCACGGTTTATCACTTGCTAGGGATCGATGCCAGCAAGTCGTTGATGTCACCCGGGGACCGACCACAACCGATCGTCACCAACGGTTCCGTCGCGAAAGGGTTGCTCGCTTGATGATTCATCTTCAGCGGCTGGCAAGTATTCCAACGATCGCGACCCTCGTGCTCGGCCTGGTACTCAGTACGATCGAACGATGCACAGCAGGCTCACCACCTTCGTTGGAATCGATCACACCTCCGGTCGCTACGCGAGGAACCGAATTCACGCTACGTGCGATCGGTTCATCGCTCGGAGATTGTCAGGAAGTCCTTTTCTACAGCAAAGGTTTGGAGTCGATCGAGATCAAGAAGATCGACGATGACACCGTCGATTTGCGAATCCAAGCGGCCGACGACTGCGAGTTGAGAGCACACCCGGTCCGCCTTCGTTCGTCCAACGGTTTGTCGGAAATAAGGACGATCACCCTCACTCCGTTCCCGACGATCATGGAGAATGATCAGGAGGAACCTCAAAAAATCGTCGGCAATCAGACCGTTGTAGGGACGCTTCAATCGGATGACACCGATCGTTTTGTGATCGACGCGCAAGCCGGAGATGTGATATCGGCAGAAGTCGTCGCAATGCGGCTGGGTGTGAAGATGCTCGATACCGAATTGACATTGTTCGGTCCCGATCAATCAGCACTGCTTCGCGTCGATGATACGCCTCTGTTGAATCAAGATCCATGCTTGTCGTTCCGTGTTTCGAAAGAAGGAACCTATACGCTTCAAATAAGCACCGTGGGTTCGAACGCCGATGCGAACAGTCCCTACGCATTGCACATCGGAAACTTTCCGCGACCCACACTGATGGTTCCGCTCGGAGGCCAGGCAGGATCCCCCATGGATGTCGAGTGGGTTGGGGCTTACGGTTCCTCTGGCGAACCTCTGCGTCAGAGTGTGATTCTCCCACCCTCGAACGATCCGATCGCAAGCTGCGAATTATCCGTCGTGGGCAGCGACGGAAAGCCAGTGTACTGTCCCTCGAGCATCCCCGTACGCGCGGTTGCTTTTCAGAATGCCGTTGCAGGCTCACCCAGCGCCGAGCAACCAGCAATCGCACCCATTGCTTTTCATGGGCGCATCGATGCGCCAGCCAAGTCGGATCAATACTCCTTCCGGCTTCCCCATGCTGGCTATTTCACGGCCGAAGTTTTCGCCGCGAGGCTTGGATCGTTGCTCGACTGCGTGATTGAAGTGCGTGATGAAACCGATCAAAGGACCATCGCATCGGGTGACGATTTGAATAGTCATGATCCGGCGGTGACGTTCGAAGGAGATCCGAGCCACGTTTACTCAGTGCGGATCCGTGACAAACGGTTGAAGTCGGGTGATCTGTTTGTTTATCGCGTGGAGATTCGTTCGTACCAACCGAACTTGGTGAGTTTCCTGCCGCGCCGAGATAAGTTGTCGCAGGCGAGGCAAACCGTATCGGTACCTCGCGGCAATCGAACCTTGGCGATCATGGCCGTTCGACGAGATGGCGTGGACAGTTCCGTCAGGCTCGCGTGGGATGGCATGCCATCGGAGATCAAGACCGATGGCACCGAATTTGACGCAAACACCTTTGCTCGTCCGGTCGTTCTCGAATCGGCTGCGGACGCACCATTCGGTGCTCACTTGGTGCGGCCGATCGTGCAAGCGGGTGACCTGCGGGGCGAGTTCCAGCAAATCGTCGACTTGGTCAACGGACCCGCCGACGCTCTGTACACCGGCATCGCAATCGACCGGTTGGCCGTTGCGATCACCGAGCCATTGCCCTATTCGATTGAATTGGATGAACCGAGCAATCCACTGAGCGTCGATGGGACCTTGGAACTCAAGGTCCGCGTGCAGCGACAATCAGGTTTCGGTTCTCCGATTGAGCTTCGGATCCCGCTATTGCCGGAGTTTGTCGATGCTCCTGCCAAGGTTCGTGTCGAACCCAACCAAAGCGAGGCAACGATCACGTTAACGGCCGATGAGCGGTGTTATCCTCAGTCATGGCCGTTGGTGGTCGAGGCGAAAATTGGAAGCGGTCGTTCGGAGTCGAGTACCGAACAGATCGGTGCAGTCGATCGAATGCCCGTCGCTGTTCCACTCACAGCCCCGCCGGTATGCAGTTCCCTTCGAAATTTGAAAATCATCTCCAGTCCAGCGCGCGGCTCAGTTCAACCCGTGGCTGCCGAGTGCGGTCAAACGATCACCGTGCCGTTCCGATTCGACATCGATCCTGAGTTCGCAACAGAACTGGTCGCACAATTGGAAGGACTCCCCAATCGAGTCACTGCCAAACCGATTTCATTGGGCAAGGACCAGAGAAGCGTTGAGTTTGAATTGCAAGTCTCTTCCGACGCTCCTGTGGGAACCTTTGAGAATCTCTCTGTTCGACTCTCGGGGAATCGAATGGACCAAAGCGTGTCGTACTCGGTTTCGAGAAAGACGGTCCTCGTCATCGCGCCGCTCGGGAAATCCTACAAAGACGCATCGGGCCGACCCCTATCACCTCTCGAAGCCCTTCGCCAAACACGCAACCGGCCAGGGTTGTAACTCCGTTCTTGGACTAACTTGGACTAGCTTGGACTAAGTATCGAGGAATCACATGTTGAATTGGATCGCAACGTTTTTGATATTCGGGTTCATGACGTTCACCGAGGGTCAAGATCGAACGTCGGAACCGCTCCCGGCATCCATCCAGGTATATCCTTCCTCGATCCATCTCCGCTCGCCTCGCGATCAGCAGTCACTGGTGGTGATCGCCAAGTATTCGGACGGCAGCACTCGCGATGTCACCGACGAATGCGAGGTGGAGGCCTTTCCCAATCACTTGGTCCAGTATCTGTCGGAAACACTTCTTCCCGGCCACGATGGTCAAGGGGACCTGCAGGTGCAATTCGGTGGCCATCGACAGACCGTCCCCTTGATTGTCTCCGGAGCCGAAACCCAACCGAAGATCGAGTTTCGAAACGAAGTGTTGCAGGTTCTCACCAAGTCCGGTTGCAACACCGGCAAGTGCCATGGCTCCGCGACAGGCAAGGACGGGTTCCGTTTGAGTTTGTTTGGATACGATCCCGCAGGGGATCATTACCGATTGACGCACGAACTGAACGGTCGGCGCATCCACTGGAATCAACCTGAGAAATCGTTGTTGATGCTCAAGGCGACCGGCAATGTGGATCATACAGGTGGCGGTCCGATCTCGGAAAACTCTTACGAGTACGAGGTCTTGATGCAGTGGCTCGCGGAAGGGTGCCGCAACGATGATGAGACCTCGCGACGACCGGAAGAGCTTCGCGTTTACCCCGAGCAAGCGGTATTCGGCAAACCCGGTGGTTCCCAGAAACTGGTTGCGGTGGCTCGCTACAGCGACGGTTCCGAGCAAGATGTCACAGCCAGGACGGTATTCTTGAGCAACAACGATTCGGCTGCGACCGTCGATGAAGACGGCATGGTGGTTTCGCGAGGACCGGGCGTAGCGTTCGTGCTAGCTCGATTCGATCAATTCACATCTGGTTCCTCCGTGATCGTGCGATCGGGTAAAGCGTTTCAGTACCCGGAGATGCCGACACGAGGACCCATCGATCAGTGGATCGATAAGCGGTTGCAGTTTCTGCACGTCGCACCGTCCGAACCGGCATCGGACGCGGAGTTTCTGCGGCGAGTCTCACTCGACCTGATCGGTCTGCTCCCCACCGAGAGTGAGTACGCTGAGTTCATGAAGGATACTTCGGCCGACAAGCGGAGTCGGCTGGTCGACCGCTTGATAGACCGTCCCGAGTTTCTTGATCAATGGGTCATGCACTGGGCGGAGTTGTTGCAGATCCGGACCAACAACGGCGTCAGTTCGAAGGCTCTTCGGCTTTATGATCAGTGGTTGCGCAGCGCCGTGCATCGCGGGGAAACGATCGACAGCATCGTCAAGAAAACTCTTTCCGCAAATGGAGGTACGCTCGAGAACCCCGCGACCAACTACTTCCAAACCGAAACCACACCTCAATTGGTTGCGGAGAATGTCGCACAGGTTTTCTTGGGGACACGTATCCAGTGCGCGCAGTGCCATAACCATCCCTTCGATCGTTGGACTATGGACGACTACTACGAGTTTGCCAGCTTCTTCAGCCAGGTCGGTTACAAACAGGGAGAGGACCCGAGAGAACTGACCATCTACGATTTGGCTCAGGGGGATATCGCGCATCCGTTGGGTAAGAAAAATCTCAAGCCTCGGTTCTTGGGCACTAAACTTCCTGCGGCGATCGATGGCAAGGATTATCGCGAAGTGCTCGCCGACTGGTTGACCGCACCCGATAACAAGCAGTTCGCTCGCAACATTGCGAACATCGTATGGTCTCATTTCATGGGAGTGGGGATCATCGAGCCGGTCGATGACGTTCGGATCAGCAATCCCGCCACCAATTTAGAGCTGCTTGATTATCTCGCGGAACGTTTGGTCCAAGAGCGATTCGAGCTCAAGCCGATCATCCGTGAGATCTGCAATTCGCGAACATATCAAACCGCCACTCGTCGCAACGAATCCAATCGGCTCGACGAGAAGGAATTTTCGCATCAGAAGATCCGTCGATTGCGAGCCGAGGTCCTGCTCGATTGCATCTGCCAAGTCACGGAAACGATCGAGCGACTGCCGGGACTCCCCAAGGGATCGCGAGCGGTCCAAGTCGCGGATGGTCAAGCTGCTCATTACTTCTTGACGACCTTTGGCAGATCGAATCGGAACTCCCCCTGCACGTGCGAAACCAAGACCGCACCTACCCTTTCGCAAGCGCTCCACTTGCTCAACAGCGAAACCACGGGTGGCAAAATTCGAGATGGGGGACTCATTAGCAACTGGCTCCGAACCGGCCTGCAACCGATCGAAGCCGCACAGCGCATCACGATCCGTTGTTTGAGCCGAGAACCGACGGCTGAGGAACGAAAACAGCTTGAGACCACGATCGCCAGCGGAGTCGAGCCCGAGTCGGCGCTCGAGGATTTCTTCTGGGCGGTTCTCAACAGCAACGAGTTTATTTTTAACCACTAGCGAACACTCCCTTGCCGGTCTGACTTATGAACATCCATCGTGAAGTCATGCGATTGCTGAACATCCCCGTTTGGATGTTGTTCGGCATTGCAATGTCGGGTCAGATGCTCTTTGCACAGGAGCTATCCGCCGAATCCTCGGCCGGTGATGCGTCTGCCGTCGGCTACGACGCGGTGCAGAGCATTTTCAAACAGCATTGCACGAGTTGCCATAACGAGGATCAACCGCGAGCGGATCTTGTTCTCACATCCCTCGACAAAATTCTCGCAGGTTCGGCATCCGGCCCCGTCGTCGTACCGGGCGACCCCCAGACAAGCCCGCTCTATCTGCTGTCGGCGCATTTGGAGTCACCCAAGATGCCACCCAACAAGTCTCGCCTGTCGCAACGGGAACTGAACAAAATATTTCAGTGGATCTCGACCGGTTTGGTGATCGAGGCCAAAGGGACCATGAAGCCCAGCGTTGAAACAGCGAAGCCTTCGAGTTCTGCGGAAATGAGCAATGCAACGCTCAAGCGAACGCAGCTTCGTCCTCTTTCGCAAAACAACATCATTCGATCGGTCGCGGTCTCTCCCACATCTCCCACAATCGCGATTGCGGGGAACGAACAGGTTTTGCTTTGGGACGGTGCCGCAGGCCAACTGCAGGACTCCGCGATCGATGTCGGCAACCGCGAGATTTCGGCGCTGTGTTACTCGCGCGATGGAACACGGTTATGGATCGCGTCTGGGATTCCAGCGGAGTCGGGTGCGCTGCATGCGTGGAGTGTTGCTGACAGCCGATACCTCGCCTCGATCGGAAATGAGTCGGATACGATCAACACGTTGGATGAAGACGCTGTATCGGGCACCATAGCGATGGGTACGACCCGCAGGTTGCTGAAGCTGTTTGCGAAGAACGAATCGGAGGAGCGAAGTTTCGCCAAGCATACCGACTGGGTGACCAGCACCGCATTCAGCCCCGATGGGATCCTGGTCGCCAGCGGCGATCGATTTGGCAGCATCATCGCTTGGGACCCCGTTGCGGGAACGGAGTTCAGCACACTTCGCGGACACACCGGCATGATCACATCGATCCAATGGTCCAAGGATAGCAATGAATTGCTGTCGGCCAGCCTAGACGGTTCGATACGCGTTTGGGATATGCATCGGTCGGTCGCGACAAAGTCATGGATCGCTCATCCGCAAGGGGTGGCGACGACAGGTTTTCTCGCCAATGGCGATGTGGTTTCGTTCGGCAAGGATGGTTCGATCGTTGCATGGAGCGTCCCTTTCGGTTCGGACACTGAACCGGTCGTCCAATGGAAGGTATCGCTTGGCAAGGAAATCATCAGCGGCAGTATCGGCCATGAAGGGCAGATGCTGGCAGCCACCGATGTCGACGGTAGAATTCACGTCGGGATGATCCCGACCAACGAACCCAATCCGAATGGTCCTGAACTGCGCGTCATTGCATTGCCCAACTTCGTCTCGAAGCGATCGTTCACCGCTGTCGCTCCACGCAACCCCACGCGAGTCCGCGAAGCAGCGGATGTGGATCAGATCGCAACGGCTCCCGAAGGGATGACAACTGCTGTGGCAATCAACGAGCAAATCGACTCCGATATCGACGAGACCAAGCGGGCCTTGGAATCGGTTCAGCGAGCCTTGGCTCAGTCGTACGAGACAACGCGACAACTCGAGGAGACGGCGGCTCGCTTGAAGCAAATGCTCGAAATTCAGGAAGCAAGGATTCGACAACGCGAACTGTCTCGCAGGCAAGAGCTGTCATTGCCCAAAGACAAGTAGTCGATCCGTAG
>CAYXFO010000051.1:0-5346 GCA_964464255.1 uncultured Pirellula sp. | reverse complement strand
TGTTGGAGAAGACTGGCCGATGTGGCGAGGACCGCGCGGTGATGGGATCAGCCACGACACCGCGGTACCAACAGAGTGGTCGACGACGAAGAACGTGCGTTGGAAGACTCCGTTGCCGGGTCTGGGGCTTTCTTCGCCGATCGTTGTTGGTGATTCAATATTTCTAACCAGCGTCGTACCGGCGGAGCAAGCGAGGTTTTTGGTACGCATCGATAAGGTTACTGGAAAGGTAGTCTGGTCGACGCTGGTCCATGCGGGTCCCATTGAAAATCAACACAAATTCAACAACAGCGCGTCGAGCACTCCAGCCTCGGATGGCAACCTCGTATTCTGCACCTTTGTCGATGATGAGAAGTTGGTGGTCGCCGGTGTCGATTTCGATGGATCCGTGCGATGGAAGGTTTCCCCTGGAAATTTCTTCTCGAAACATGGATTTGCCGCTTCGCCGATTGTTTGCGACGAAGGAGTTGTCGTGAACGGCCATCAAGACGGTTCCGCGTTCGTCGTCCTGCTCGATCGAAAGGATGGACGGGAGATTTGGAGATACAAACCGGATACGGATCTGCGATCGTTCTCCACACCGCTCTTGACCAACGAAGGAGGGCAACGCCAGTTGATCCTCTCGGGTGCCAAGCAGACGGTCGGTTTGAAACCTGAAACGGGGGAGCGGCTTTGGTTTGCAGAGGGCCCAACGGAGAAAGTGGTTTGCACTCCCTCGGTCGGGCATGGCCAGATCTTTGCCTTTGGCGGTTCCCCCGATACGAGAGCCTTCTCCATCAAGTTAGGTGGCAAGGGGGATGTAACGCAGTCTCATATCGTATGGAGCCGAGAGAGGGGGATGCCCTACGTGCCGACTCCCCTTCTGTATGGCGACTTCTTGCATGTGGTGGATGACAGCGGCATCTATACCTGCATCGATCCAACCACAGGGGAAGTGCTCAAGAATCTCCGAAAGGGGGGAAACACCTACAGTTCACCGATCGGAGTGAACGGCAGGATCTACTCGTTCGACGACTCGGGAAAATGCACGGTGTTTGAAAACAATGCCGAGTATCAAATCGTCGCGGTCAATGAACTAAATGATCCGGTCCAAACCACGCCAGCTATCTCCGACGGCTGTTTGTTCATTCGAAGCGAACAGTGTCTGTGGTGTATCGGTGACCAACGTTAAGAGCAACGAACTCGTTGTTAAGATTGCTGTCGAAAATCCTCGCCATCACTTCATCGAATCCTCATCGTATCCTGAGTGGTCAATCGTCATGTCTACTCTACGATGCGGAGCAGTTCAAATCCTCGGATTGACTCATACCAGTAAATGGAGACTCGATGAATGTCTATCAACGCGCGCAAGCAACGAGCTTTCACCCTCGTGGAACTATTGGTGGTAATCGCAATTATTGGAATTCTTGTTGGCTTGCTTCTTCCGGCGGTTCAGGCAGCCCGTGAAGCTGCACGGCGAATGCAATGCAGTAACAATTTGAAACAGATCGGTTTAGCTCTTCACAACTATGAGAGTGCTTTTAAGAAATTACCACCGGGAGCTTACGGCGCGAATCCCCTGAAGGGTGAGCCTTCCGGTGAAGATGATGATGGATTTGGATGGATGGTTTCTCTCCTACCATTCATTGAACAGCAAGCTCTTTACGATACGATTCGCCCGAATGGACATTTTGGTGTTCTTGGCAATCAGTCGATTCGCTCGAGAGTGTACCCTGAAATTCCCGTAGGCCAGGTGTTCCGTGGCGGTGACCAAATCGTTCCGACTTATCGTTGTCCTTCCTCTGCGCTTCCAGATCGAGTTCCCGCTACATGGCTCGTGCCCGGTAGCGGTCTCGTAGGAGGAGGTGCAATTCCAGCGCAACACCCGATGTCTATCGGCCATGCAACCTCCGACTACAAAGGTGCAGGAGGCAGTTGTAACGGAGATTTCGGCGTTCTCCACAAACTGTGGGAAGCGCCTCCAGCTCGGTATCGCGATGTCACCGATGGTTTGAGCACCACCATCGCTGTTGCGGAATCCTCGTACGTTACGACAACAACCAGTGCTAGCCGTCGACGCACTCAAGCACCAACCGCGTTTCGTGATTGGCCGACTTGGATCGGCATGTTCGGAGATGGTACGGATGAGACCATTCGAGTTAACGGGCGAACCGATGCACCCATCAACGCGCAAGTCAATCCGAACTCGATGGCGTTTGCGATCAATGATGATTGTGCCTTCAGCTATCACGCCGGTGGTGCTCAATTTGCTTTTTGTGACGGATCCGTGCACTTTATCAGCCAGAACATCTCCATGGCTACCTATTGCAATCTACACGACAAGCGCGATGGCGTGCCGATTGGGTCCTGGGATTGAGAGCATGTAGCCTGTCGCTGCGAGATGCAACAGCCCAAAGGCTCTAACCTGTCATGTTGACGGTGGCCTTTAGGGACTGTCAAAAAAACTATTGGTCGGGTTGATCCTGGTTCTTATTTCCCCAAACACCAATCGAGGTGAAGAGATGATAAGTCGTCTGTCATGCATAGGTGTACTTTTAGCCACTCTTCTTGGATGTGGTGGAGGAGACTTTCCGACCGCGAAGGTAGAAGGGATCGTCCTTTGCGAAGGACAACCAGTGGCTGGTGCGGCCGTTTATTTCGAACCTCTGCCGGCGAACAGCAATGAAATGATCGTCGGCAAGCAAGGATTTTCATTCACGGATAGCGACGGTAAGTTTCGAATTTCAACCTACTCTCCAGGTGGCAACGATGGGGCCGTCGTAGGTAAGCACCGCGTACGGGTAGGCCGCGGCGACGCCAAGTGCAATTGCTCAATGAACGATGAAAAAGATCTGATGCAGGTCGAAGTCAAGAAGGGCGAAGTGAACAAGTTTGAACTCGTCCTGATCCCTGCGTCCGCTGAGCAAATCGAACAGGAAAAGAGAACGCGGATTGAGCAGGGGGTCGAAGAAGACGGAACGTAACTCGCGTGGATCCAAAATCTTTTTTCTCACAACAATCAAAGGGTTGGTTGAGTTTTTTCCAACAGCCCGTAGATGCTTCGAGCGTTATCTTTTTCCGAATAGCTTTCGGAGTAATTCTGTGCGGCTGGGCATGGAATTATCTAAGCACCGGAAGAGTAACGCGTCTATATATCCAACCCAAGTTCCACTTCCCCTACGGTGGCTTTGAATGGGTGCAACCTCTGCATGGCGATTGGATGTACGCCCCGTTCGTCGTTTTGATGTTCTGTGCAGTTCTCATCAGCGCTGGCCTGTATTACAGAATCGCCACACTTCTTTTTGCCCTGGGAATAACCTACGTCTTTCTCCTCGAGCGAACGAATTATCAAAACCACTACTATTTGGTTTGCCTGATTTCTTGGACGCTCGCCGTTTTGCCGTTGAATCGAATGGTTGCGGGAGATGTTTGGCGAGGTGTCGTGACCGAGCAGGGCTGGATCCCACGATGGGTGTTAATGATCCTGCAATTCCATGTTGCCTTGCCTTACTTCTATGGAGGCATTGCAAAAATCACACCGGATTGGCTACTCGGTCAACCTATGGGGCTGTATTTGGAATCGAAGAGTGCCTGGCCGATTGTCGGACCTCTATTTTCCTCCGCATCAGCAGGCCTGTGGTTTTCATACGGTGGATTGGTGTTTGATCTCGCGATTGTTCCTCTACTAATATGGAAAAGGACTCGATGGGGAGCCTTCCTTGCTTGTATCGCCTTTCATCTGAGTAACGCGTTGCTTTTTAGTATTCATATTTTCCCTTGGTTTATGATTCTAGCGACCACACTGTTTTTTTCCCCCGACTGGATCAAGAGGTTGCTTGCGAGCGGGAAGCCGGTGGCTAAGACTTGGGACTCCAACGTAGCTACGGAATTGAGTGTTCGAACCAGGGATTTCTGCATTGTCGGTGCGTTGGTACTCTACTGCACTTTTCATCTCGTTTGGCCTTTTCGTTGCCATCTTTATCAGGAGGAAACCAGTTGGACCGAGCGAGGTCATCTGTTTTCGTGGCGAATGATGCTACGTGTGAAAGAGGTTGGTATCGGCTATGCACTACGGGACCCGGAGACAGGAGAGGTAAAGAATGTGAATCACTCCGAGTACCTGGATGCAGAGCAATCAGAAAAATTCGGTCGAGACCCGCAAAACGTCCTGTCCTTCGCGAAGTTCCTGGCTAGGTCAAACGTCTCCTCCTCCGGCAACAAACCCGAGGTCTACGCCCTCGTAGCCGCCTCATTGAATGGGCGCAAGCCGCAATTGATGATTGACCCAAACGTGGATTTAGCACGTCTGACGAAGGAGCAGGAGCGATCCGGTAGCTGGATCTTGCCTCTGAAGGAGCCGATGCGTTTACCCCCCTGGAATCTACCACCGAGCCAGTGGCGAGAACATCTTGAGTTGCCGGAACTAAATTTCCTGAAACACCCTCGATCCGACCACTAGAGATTTGCTGCATTCAATCTCTCATGGATGAGCTCGTCGACGCAATCATCGACATAAGCCTATGTTCGAGACGCTCCAGGCGTTATCCCATGAACCAAGTGACTGCTCATCACTTCCGCAGAGTCGTCAGGTATTCCACGATGTCGACCAAGTCCGCTTCGCTCATCGTCTCTTGCAGGTTCTCGGGCATGAGGGACTTCTCCATCTTGCGGAACTCTTCCAACTCGGCCCCCGGGATCGTTCGTTCGATCCCCTTGGCGTCCTTGAGCGTTACCCCCGACTCGGTCTTGGAGACCAACAACCCGGTGACCACTTCGCCGTCCGTATCGCGCGCCATATACGCTTCGTAGTTGTGGCTGATCCCAGCGCTCGGGGACAAAATCGAGACATACATCGCCTCGCGCGTCAGTTTGTCCCCGATCTCGGTCAAGCTTGGTCCGACGTTCTGCCCTTCCTTGCCCACCATATGGCATTGTGAACAAGTCGCTGCACCGAAGTACAGTTTCCGACCGTTCTCAACATTCCCCTTCTTCTTGGCTAGTACATCGATCGGTGGCAAGGGATTCTGATTCGATTTGAGCATTGGGAACAGTTGCTCTGCGGCCTTGCGAAGCTCGCCATCCTCGGATGCTCGCAATGCTGAACCGATCAGCGGGCGAGCTTCGACAGGGAGTTTTTCCGCGCGAGCCAATTCGATCAGGACCGGATGATTGGCTTTGTTGCGAGAAAGTCCGACGGCAGCTTCGACGCGAATGCTCTTGGCGACCGAATCCGTCTCCAAGAGTTTGCGCTGCAAGTCGACTGCCTCACGGCGATTGCTGAGGGAAAGGTTCTTGGACAGAGCCTGTGCGGCATCGCTTGGTTCCTTGGCGGAGAGTCGATCCCAAAGTTTCGCTCCTCCACCCGAT
>CAYXFO010000050.1:0-16761 GCA_964464255.1 uncultured Pirellula sp. | reverse complement strand
ATTGGGATCAAACAGTTCGGAACGCAAGGGTCTAGGCATAACGGGTTTCTCCTCGACCGACCAAGATAGCAAAGAGGGGAGGGCATGTCAAATAGGTGGGTGGCACGTAAATATTTATTCTGGCGATTGCTCGCGATGACCCTCCCGCGTTGGTGCCGGTAGACTTATAGTTGCGATTCGCACTCGCTCCTCCCCTTCACTGTTGAATGCTTGGATGCCAGACTCCCCGATCCTGGATGTAAACGCGATCCTCGGACCAGGTGGAAAAATCGCCAACAGGATCGCTCGCTACGAGCATCGCCAGGAGCAAATGCAAATGGCGGCCGAGGTCGCTCGCGCTCTGGACCAGCGTTCCCATCTGGTGGTCGAAGCGGGAACCGGAGTCGGCAAAAGTTTCGGCTATCTTGTCCCCGCGATTCTTTATGCAACCGCTGGCGAATCGACTCTGGAACGAGGTGGGGACAACTCCGATTGGGAATCCGAGGATGCAACTCCTGCCGGGCCATCGCCTCGCAGGATCATCGTCTCGACCCATACGATCAGTCTCCAAGAGCAATTGATTGGCAAAGATCTCCCGCTTCTCAACGCAGTCATCCCGCGAGAATTCACATCGGTACTCGTCAAGGGTCGAAGCAACTATCTGTCCAAGCGCAGACTGCAACTAGCCAGCGCTCGAAGCGTGAACTTGTTCTCGAGCGACCTGGACTTCGACCAACTGCACAATATCGAGTCTTGGGCTCGTTCCACAGACGACGGTTCGCTCAGCAGCCTCAGCTTCAAGCCGTCGGGCAGTTTATGGGACGAGATAGCGAGCGATTCGGGAAACTGCATGGGGCGCAAGTGCAAGGAATATTCGACCTGCTTTTATTACGCCGCGCGCCGCCGCATTCAAAATGCGCAAATCCTCGTGGTCAACCATGCCCTGTTCTTCACCGATCTGGCTGTTCGCGCACAAGGTGGCGGTATTCTACCCAAATACGATGCGGTGATCTTCGATGAATGCCACACGCTCGAAGCGGTCGCAGGCGAGCACCTCGGCCTATCGATCAGCAACTCGCAACTCGACTACACGCTGCGCAAACTTTACAACCCTCGCAACGACAAAGGGATCCTGACAGTTCTCGGACTCAAGCAAGTATCGGCCGAGGTTTTTCATTGCATGGAAGCCATCGATGATTTGGTGACTGATCTGTCGGGTTGGCTGAGTTCCGGTGCACCCGACAACGGCCGCGTCCGTACCCCACTTCAGGTAAAAACATCGCTCGTCGAACGGCTGACACATGTTTCGGGACAACTCGAGCGGTATGGCAAAGATCTCAAGGACGCGAACGCCAAGCTCGACATGATGTCCGCTTCTACACGCTTGGCGGCCTTGGCAACCGGTCTGGATCAATGGCTTCTTCAAAAGCAAGAGGATGCCGTGTACTGGATTGAGCGAATCGAGTCGCGCGCCGCTTCGCAGCGCGGTGCGGTCCGAATGACGCTCCGAAGTAGCCCGCTCGATGTCGGCGACTACTTGCGCGAGCACCTGTTTCGCAAAACGCCCAGTGTCATCATGACCAGCGCTACGATTAGTACGGGGAAAGCCAACGGATTCTCGTTCTTTCAAAAACGTCTTGGTGCCATAGGCTCCCAAACGCTTCAACTGGGTAGCCCCTTCGATTATCAGCAATTGGCGGAGGTCCATTTGCTGACCGATGTGCCGGACCCGTCGAGTGGTCGAGGGGAGTACGAGAACGCGATTCTGCCAGCGCTGAGGCATTACATCGGGCTGACCGATGGTCATGCGTTCTTGCTGTTCACATCGTACGATTCCCTTCGCAAGTGCTGTTCAGCCTTGAAGCCTTGGCTCGACGATCACAATCTCACGATCTATTCGCAGGCAGACGGCACCCCGAGAAGCGAGCTGTTGCGCGCATTTCGCGAGCAGCCTCGCGGTGTCCTGTTCGGCGCCGAGAGTTTTTGGCAAGGGGTGGATGTCCCGGGCGATGCCCTGCGATTGGTGGTGATCACGAAACTTCCCTTTAGCGTGCCGGACCATCCGTTGCTCGAGGCTCGATTGGAGGCGATTCGTAAGCAAGGCGGGAATCCTTTCCGCGATTACCAATTACCCGAAGCGGTGATCAAGTTCCGACAAGGGTTCGGTCGGTTGATTCGCACTGCCACCGATTCGGGGATCGTGTTGGTCACTGACCCCCGGGCCCTCGAAAAACCCTATGGTGCGGCTTTCCTCGACGGGTTGCCCGATTGCCCCAGACTGCGGATTTCCGCAAAACGTTTTGCAAACTAGTCTTTCGCGGTTGCTTCGCAGGTCAGGAACGCAACAATCAAGGGTGTGTTTCGTCTTGCATGCAACAGTTTTTCCTGGGAACGGAGCCCATCATGGCTTGGATCATTCGATTTGCATTCGGTCTGCTGATTGTTGTGTCCGCGTCCCCGGCTTCGTCGAGAGCCCAAGACTTTCTCAAGCAGCTTGAAGATCGGCTCAAGGATGTCACCAAACCTGCTCAGAAAGAGCAAGATGCTCAACAAGAGCAAGATGTGGCGAAACCATCCGACGAGGAATTGCCTCTTCCCAACCAAAAACAGGAGGGATATCTCGGTTTGACCCTCGAGCCGCTGCCGGGTGGCAATTTCGGGTTGGCCGTGGTGGAAGTGACTCCTCAGTCTCCAGCCTGGAAAAGTGGTTTCCGCGTGGGGGATCGCGTGATCGGATTAGGGGGAGAAGCGGTAACCTCGATCGATCAGTTCGCGACCGCGCTGCAAAACTATGCACCCGGCGAACCGGTCAAGTTCCTGGTCCAGCGACAAGGCCGCAGCGTGAATCTAACGGCTGTCCTCCAGAGTCGCGGCGTCGCACAAAGAGTTCAAGGCGATGTTCCCAGCAACCTCAACCGAAGGCCAATGACTCCCTATCAACCGATCTCCGGCTCCTCAGCGAACAACGAAGGAATGACCCTCGGGGTATCGGTAAGCAATCTCTCGGATGCTTTCCGTCAGCAATTCGGCATCCCAGTATTTCGAGGAGCGGCGATCTCGGAAGTGGTCGTTGGGTCACCCGCAGAACGAGCAGGCATTCAGCCCGGAGATTGCATTGTGGATATCGATGGTCGCATGATCTTGTTTGCGGAGGATGTAGTCAGCGCGATGCGGTCTGCGGTGGATGGCCAGGTAATCTCCATCGGATACTACCACGGAGCGCGAAAACTGCAGGCTCAAATCCCGATCATGATTGAAGGTCCCCCTACCACCAGTGAAGTGAACTCTGGGGAAATCAATCAAGAGATGCTGACTCCAGAATATGTGTCCGCCCTGCAAGCAGAAGTCGTACGACTCAACGAAGAGCTCGAAGCGATGCGATCGCGACTGCTGGAATTGGAATCCCGTCTGCCACCCAACCGCCGATAGTCAACTTTCTCATCGATGGGACCGATTCACGCGAACACCAAGTTGCCTACTCAGCCTTGGCATGCCACGGATGCTGCCCATGTCCTTCAATCGCTCGAGACGAGTGAAGAAGGATTGAGCGAACAAGAGGTCGCACGTCGGCTGAGTATCTACGGCCGCAACCAACTTCCCGAGCCGAGTCCGACGCCGATGTGGCGAATCATTCTTCGGCAATTCGCCAATCCGCTGATTTACGTCCTTGTTCTGGCGGCACTGGTATCCCTCATCGCTGTTGGCATCAAGGATGCGATGTTCATCGGACTGGTGTTGCTCATCAACGCCGCCATCGGCGCATATCAGGAGGCACAAGCAGAGAAGAGCAGTCTCGCGCTTCGAAAGCTTTTGCGCATGCATGCGCAAGTGCAGCGAGAGGGTGAAATCATCGAGATCATGGCGGAGGAATTGGTTCCCGGCGATATCGTGTGGTTGGAGTCCGGGAATCGAGTAGGTGCCGATCTGCGTCTGCTGTCGACTCACGGTCTGGAAATCGATGAATCACTCCTGACCGGCGAATCGCTGGCGGTATCCAAGGACGCGGCATGGATCGGTCGAGAGTCGATGCCTTTGGCAGAGCACCACAATATGGCTTTTGCCGGGTCTATGGTAACACGCGGACGCGCGAAAGGAGTCGTTGTCGCAACGGGCCTGTCGACTCAAGTCGGTCAGTTAGCTGTCGATGTGATGGCCGTGAGCGGCGGTACTCCTCCGCTCTTGAGTCGGATGGAACGCTTCACCAATCACGTAGCCATCGGAACCGTACTCATCTCGGTACTGATCGGATTGCTGGGAATGTTGCTATGGAAATACCAATGGCAGGATACATTCTTCTTGATCATCGCCTTGGCTGTATCAGCCATCCCCGAAGGACTTCCGGTTGCCATGACCGTAGCCTTGGCAATTGCCACTAGCCGCATGGCAAAACGAAATGTCATCGTGCGTCGATTGACTGCGGTCGAAGGGCTCGGCAGTTGTACGTTGATCGCGACTGACAAAACCGGGACACTGACATGCAATGAACTGACGGTGCGAGAGCTGCGTTTGCCGGATGGTCGAAGGCTGACCGTAACCGGTGAAGGGTTCGCACCGATCGGAAATGTTTTGGATGATGGCAGGCCTGCATCGGAATCAGACCGCATCCTCGTCGATTGCGTTCGAGCGGCTGTCTTGTGCAATGAAGCGGATTTGCATCAACGCGATCACGCTTGGGTCTGGCGAGGTGACGCTGTCGATGTAGCCATTCTGAGTTTGGGTCACAAGCTTGGGATCCATCGCGAGGTATCGTTGGAACGTTTTCCACAGATCAATCAGATACCCTTTGAGTCCGAACATCAATTTGCAGCGACGTTTCATCAAGACGGCGAAAGAGGATTTGTCGTTGTCAAAGGCGCGCCCGAACGTGTGCTTGCCATGTGCTCGGCCAATCACACCGCCCAAGAGCGTTCGGCAATGGAGCAGATAGCGATCCACATGGCCGAGCAGGGTCTACGCGTCATCGCGGTAGCTCAAGGTGAAATGGATGCTGCCGTTGCATCGAGCGATATTCCTCCGCGCCCGAACGATCTGCGATGGTTGGGTTTCCTCGGGATGATCGATCCACTGCGTCCGGATGCGCGTGCTGCCGTTGCGGCATGTCAGGATGCGGGGGTCCAGGTCGCGATGATCACCGGGGATCATCGACTCACAGCGCTCGCCATCGCTCGCGACTTGGGACTGGCAACTTCGGAAAGCCAAGTGATGACCTCGGCGGAGATCGAAGGGAAAAGCTCTCAGGAATTATCCCAGTTGTTGAAGCGGGTACGTGTCTTTGCACGCGTGACCCCGCGACAAAAACTTCAAATCGTCAACGCGGCCCGCGAGACGGGACATTTCGTGGCTGTGACAGGTGACGGAGTCAATGATGCACCCGCACTTCGAGCCGCAAACATCGGTGTAGCGATGGGCAAATCGGGGACAGATGTCGCTCGAGAAGCGGCTGAATTGGTGGTCAGCGACGACAACTTCGGATCCATCGTTGCAGGGATCGAAGAGGGGCGAGTCGCGTATGACAATATCAGGAAAGTGACCTATCTGCTGGTCTCCATGGGTGCTGCGGAGCTGCTGATGGTTTTGCTGTCGGTGCTGTCAGGGCTTCCCGTACCACTGCTGCCGGTTCAGTTGCTATGGCTCAACCTGGTGACAAATGGAATCCAAGGAGTCGCTCTAGCCTTTGAGCCAGGTGAGGGCGATGCACTGAGACGAAGACCAAGAGATCCGAATGAACCGATCTTCAATCGTTTGATGATCGAACGGATCTTGGTGGCCGTCTTTGTTGTCGGATTCGGCGGCTTCGCCGTTTTTGCACTCGCCAAGTATTGGGGATGGAGCGACCCGTCCGCTCGCAATCTGCTCCTCTTGACGATGGTTCTTTTTGAAAACTTCCACATCGGCAATTGCCGATCGGAAACCAAGTCGGCTTTTTATCTTTCTCCGTTGCGATCGCCGGTTCTATTCTTCGGAACCCTCGGTGCTCTCCTGCTCCATATCGTCGCGATGTATGTACCGGTCTTGCAATCGGTCCTGCAGACCGAACCGGTCGATCTATCGATGTGGATACTGGTCGCGGCAGTCGCAGTCCTTGTCGTGCCCGCGGTCGAATGGCACAAGTGGTTTACCTATCGAAGGACCATGAAAGAAGACCATCTTGGCTGAGTCGGCCTAGCGATTCAGATTGATTCCCTGCAACGGAATGATTCGGTAGATTCCGTCGGTGAAGATCTGCTGCGTCGCACTGTTGAAGAGTTTGATCGGGCGAGGAGGAACGATGATGATATCCCCATCGCGCAGCCATATTTCGTCCGAGGGATTGGGGCGTTTGCCCAGCTGCCCGCCGCGCAAATCGAGGATGGTCGAAACCAATCGCCAGTCTTCGGCTCGTCGAAAGATCACTACTTGACGATTGTTTGCGCCGATCCGAAGTCCTTCCGCCATCGCAATACCGGCAGTCACGGACGTCGGTGCATTGAGTTCGAATCTTCCTGGTCGATTGACCTCGCCATAGACGAAAATGTTGTGAGGCGCGAGCCGAGCCAGCCTCGGTTCGACCTCAATGCCCGCCACCTTCTCCTGGTACCGCAAGTTCACCTCGCGTTTGATCTCTTCCATCGTCATGCCGAGGACATACACGTTGCCAACTCGCGGCATCTGCACTTGGCCATCGGGATGAACCAAGATATCGAGCGACTGGCCACCCAAACCGACTTGTGGGTTGATCGCCTGTCTCAAATCCTCGAGCGCCGTGTTCACCTTGATCGGTTCCACATTGATCGCCGGCGATCGAATGTAACGCTTCAGGGCGATCTCCAAATCTTTGCGGAGTTGTACGACGGTTTTGTCCGCTGCGGGAAAGGGTCCGATATAGGGGACCACAATCGTACCATCGGGTTGTATCGGGATCCGCTCGCGGCGAAGCGTATCATCGGAGATCGAATTGATATTGATTTCGTCGCCGACCATCAGTCGGTACTCGTGATCTGTCTTTTGACGATTGATGATAAACGTGAAAGTCAACAGATCATTGATGCGAACCCGGTACTCGAGCATCGCTGGCAGTCGAACGGGGCCTAGGTACTCCCCATGTTGCAAGGGTTGAAAATCGACCCAGGCAGCATCCTGCCAACTCTGTTCCCCAACACCCCGCGCGCTGTCGATCCCTCGAATGCACGGCGCTGCCAATCCCGAGTTCACTCCAGTCGGCTGCGTTGGTGGACAAACAATCAACTGGGCAGGAATCGCATCGGGACATGTCGCACAACGCTCTTGAGCCCATGCGAGAGACACAGGTCGAAAGCCCGAAATAGCAAGTAGCATTAAAGAGCCCAGGCAAAAGGCTCCCTTCGCGAGTCGTCGAATTCCGATCGATGAGTCCTTCATCCGAAGCTCGCTACCGCGTGTTGGAGGGGAACATGGAACGTGATGAGACCTTGCTCGGATTTTGGTGCAACTCGTACGAGGTCGAGGGAGGGCTGATGCGAGCGAACTCCTCCGGCGATATCTCGGTGATCTCGGGACGATCGGGACTAAATCGCGTCTCTTGAGCAGCCAGTCCGGACGCCTGCTGCAAGGCCGACTGCATTTCCGCTCGCTGTCCTGTGCGACGATATGCTTCAGCCAAATTGCGATAGGCGTTCGCTGAGGGTTGAGTCGCTATCGCAGCATTCAAGGCGACCATCGCGTCGTTGACCTTGTCGAGTTGGAGCAAGTTGAATCCGAGTTGGTTCGCGATATGCGAGCGCCGAGGATCAATCGCATAGGCGGTTTGAAAACAGACCAATCCATGCTGCAGCAACGTCAACTGTCGATCGGGTTGCTGCTGGGACTCTTTTTCATAAGTCTTGCCCAACGCATAGAACAAATCCGCCCCCCACGGGTGCCCATCGGCAGCCGTCAAGAACGCATCCCGAGCGAAGGCGCGATAATGCTGGGCCGCAATCGCCGGAGAGATCGAATCCAAACTGGTTTCTTGAAGGATCGTCGTCTGATGGCTTTGAACAAGTCGATGCACCGAAGTCAGTTCCGTGATCTGCGATCGCTCGAAGTCTTCCGATTCCTTGAGGGCGACCAAACCTTGTTGGAACGCTGGCTCGCTTTCCCATGCCCGCTTGTGCAGATCCAGCGAGCGAAGCAGATGGCGAATGGCCCCGACCGCTTCCTGTCGGGAACTGTGTACGGCCCCTCGGCGGAGCAGATGATCGCATCGATCGAGGCTCGATCGCAAGGTTGTTTCCACGCTTGCCCAACCCGGTGGAGTCTCGATGGGTTGAACGACTCGGCTCGAAGAAACCAGCGATGGAGTCAGTACTTCCTTGCTGATCTGTGATGCCAAGGTCGCTCGCACAGGTCGCTCTGAGGGGGTGCGCGACCCGGGAGTTTGTTGCGTACTGCGGGATGTGTGCGACAGGGCTTCATCGGAAGGGGCAACCCCCGACATGCGATTCCCGACGATAGGTTCATCGAGGGAATCGTGCTGGGTCATTTCGTGCCGGGGAGGTTGCCCCTTCGGAATGGAAACGCGAAAGGGTTTGCTCCAAGGGGATGCAGGCTGCTGATCTGGAGCGGGGATCGAAAGGGTGGCCGGGGAGTCGATGGTCTGACCCGGGGCTTGTTGTGCGATCGGGATGATGAACCAACCGGCGAGAAAGAACCATCTCCCAGCGATCCTTCGATCGCGATGTAACGGGAGCAGATTGTTTCGTGTTCGAATCGCCATAGACTGGAGAATCGGAAAGACCGTTGCGTCCGATTCAATCATCATTCAAGGACCTGCGGGGTCTCCCGAAAGTGCAGAAGCACAATGCGAATTCACGGCAGATTCATCCTATTTTGACACCCCCGTACAACCGTTGGAGATTCGCGCTTCCACGGTTACAATCTTCCTCGACCGCAATCTCAACCCACGAGGATATCTCCCAACCTCACGATCCATGTCCTTTCTCACTATTGGATTCCCATCCCAATGAGCCAGATTCAACGAGTTGCCATCCTTTTCGCGGGAGGCCCCGCCCCTGCTGCCAATGCTGTCATTTCCTCCGCCGCCTTCAGCTTTTTGCAAGCCGGGGTAGAAGTTCTCGGGATCAAGCATGGTTATTCGAAGCTGATCGACTTCGATCCTACCAAGCCATTGCGGGAAGGGGACGACTTTATTCGTTTCACAATGCAGTCGCTGGAGTTCATGCGCACCGAGGCAGGCATACGCATTGGAACGGCGCGGAGCAATCCCGGTAAACAAGTAACCAAGCCTGAGGAACTGCGAGATCCCGAGAAATCGGCGCCGCTTGGCAGAGTCGTGGCGGCTTTGCATTCGTTAGGAGTCGACGCCCTGATCAGCATCGGCGGGGACGACACTCTCAAAACCGCCAACAAGATCAAGATGTATCAAGATCATCTTCCGGCATCGCAGAAGCGTTTTCCGGTGATTCATCTTCCTAAGACCATCGATAATGACTACTCCGGTATCGACTTCACGTTCGGGTACTTTAGCGCTGCGGAAAATCTCGCCGAACAGATTCGCAATCTCGATCGCGATGCAGCGGCAGGCCAAGCCTACTTCTTATGCGAAGCGATGGGGCGGTCGGCTGGTTGGCTCGCTTACGGTGCTGCGATCGCGGGCGATGCGTGTATGGTCTTAAGCGTCGAAGATCTCGTCGGCCCTTTCCGAACTACCGAAACGGTGAAACAACCCGACGGCACTACCAAGACTCGGACAATCATGAATCTCGATGCCGTGATCGGCAAGATGGTCGACATGATGGTCGCGCGAGAAAAGATCGGACGCAATTACGGGGTGATCGTTGTGGCAGAGGGTCTCGCCGAATACCTGCCTCAAGCAGAAGTGGACGGTCTTGGCCGCGATGATCATGGTCACATGGCGATTTCGAACGCTGATGTTGGAAAGTTTTTGGCCAGTCGGCTCACTGAGGAATACAAGAAGCGGACCGGCAAATCGCGAAAAGTCAACGGGCTACAGATGGGATACGAAGCCAGGTGTTGCATCCCAACCGCTTATGACGTGATGCTCGGTTCACAGATTGGAATCGGAGGCTATCGGGCGTTGATGGAAGAAAAGCTTAATGGATTCATGGTATCGGTCGGTGGTCAATTCCAGGTGTCGTTCGTGCCGTTCGACAAGCTGATCGATCCCAATACGCTGGTGACACGCGTCCGTATGATCGAGACCGGAAGCGATTTCCATCGAATGGCGAGGTTGCTCGAGCAGTCCCACTGACGACCGCGAAAGAGTTCGCCTGCGACGAAAACTAAAGTCTACCGAGCCGTTCGATCGCTTCCTCGGCCCATGGGCTTTGCGGAGCGAGTTGCACAAAGCGGATCCAATGGCGGGTCGCCTTGTCGGTGTTGCCGATTTCATCGAGCGATCGAGCGAGATGGTAGTGGACATCCGGATAATGGTCGTCGCGAGCCAGCGCCCCCTGAAAGGCAGCGATGGCTAGATCGAGTTGTCCCGTTTCAGCCAAGACGCACCCGAGGTTAACGCGGGCTTCGACAAAGTCGTCGTCGATTTCGATCGCGTTGTAGTACCGTTCGCGAGCCGCACCCAACTCACCGGTCCGGTAAAGAAGCTCTGCAAGTTGAAAAGAAATTTCCGCATTGGGGCCGTGGTTGGCCAAGATGACTCGATACCATTCGATGGCTTGTTCGAGTTGTCCTGCATCTTCATGTTCTTCAGCCGCGGCAAGCATATCATCGCGGCTCAGGGGGCTTTCCATCCCGGACCATGACGCGCGAGGAATATCCTGGGGCGATTCATTGCGTCGCTCGGTGAAGGAAAGGGTTGCCGAGTTGAGGTCTTGATCCGATTCGGGCTCGACCTCATCGAAGTCGAGATGGAGTTGCCCATGCGCACCGACGAGGTGACCGCTCTCTCGCAATAGGAGTCGACGACCGTCGAACACCAGATCGAGATCGATCAAGCTTCGATCCGAAACTCGCGATCCGAACCTTTGCAATTCGCGTTGGATCGAAGCAGGACGTGCTCCTTGCGATATCCATGATGCGATGCGTTTGGCGCATTGAACTTGCTCAAAATCGAAATAAGGAATGCGATGCGCCACGCGGATGCTGTGCAGCAGTCCCATGCGATGCCAACGCCGAATGTGGCGAGGAGAGATTTTCAGAAGTCCCGCCATCATCGCTGGAGTGTATAGCTGCTGCGCGACTGGCTCCTCCGTGTAGGTCATGAGCCCTGCTCCGGCTGCTTGATCGCAACACTGGCCAGCCCCAATCCCCAAGACCGCATCGACTCGAGCATCAGCTGCTTGGTCATATCGAATTGCAGTGGAGTGACGGTGATATGTCCGGCTGCGAGCGCATTGAGATCGGTTTCGTGATCGGTTCTCTTGGGGGGAGGATCATTGGTCGACCAATAATAATCGCGTCCTTTGGGATCCTGGCGTTTGATGTAATGATCTCCGTAGCGTTCAACACCCATCGGTACCAAGTGGACTTCGGGCATTTTGCCGTTTCGAAAAGTGCGGGTTGCTTCCGTCGGGATATTGATGTTGTACAACTCCGGCGCATTGCCTTGTTTATTCATGATTTGCTCGATCAGGTTCACCGCCATCTCGGCAGCTGCGTCGAAATCGGCATGGGGGTCGTGTTCGAGCGAGACCGCAACGCTTGGGATGCGGAAGAATGCCCCTTCGATCGCGGCCGCAACGGTTCCAGAGTAGAGGACATTGATCCCCGCGTTGAGTCCTCCGTTGACCCCGCTGACAATCAGGTCGACCGGTTGGGGAACCAGTTCCGCGACACCGAGTTTGACACAATCGGCGGGGGAACCTTCGACGGCCCATCCTCGAAAGTCATCTCCATCGTAGATCGCCTTGCAGGTCAGCGGAGACAGGTACGTGATCGAGTGCCCAACACCGCTTTGCTCGGTTGCCGGTGCGACAACCATCACGGACCCGAGACGCTGCAGCGCATTTCGCAAGGCTCGCAAGCCAGGCGCATAAATCCCGTCGTCATTAGCCAAAAGTATGTTCAACGTTCTGTTCCTTACCAGCGAATCGAATCGCGGAAATGGGATGGATAACCCGAGCTCAATCGATCGATCGATTCGCGAGATGATGTCGGAATGACATCGGGGAGCTTGATGTGCAGTTCGACAAGCATATCGCCTGGTGTACCGCTCGAGGGCGCGAAGCCCTGACCCTTGATGCGAAGGCGTTTACCGCTGCTAGACATCGGAGGGATGGTTACCGTGACGGTCCCCTTGGCGGTCGGCACGTCGATCTTCGCGCCGTCGATCGCTTCGGCAAGGGTGATGGGGAGTTTCATTTCGATGTTGTTCCCCACCAATTTGACCGCGGGATGAGGCTGAACTTTGATCGTCAGGAGCAGGTCTCCAGGTTTTCCGCCAGCCATCGGGCCACCTTGTCCGCGAAGCCGGATCTTCTTCCCCGGTTCGATACCGCGTGGGATCTTGACCTCGATCGATTCGACTTGGCTATCTCGCTGCAATTGGAATTTCATTTCGCCTCCTTGCAGCAACGTTCGGAGGGGGACTTCGATCTCCGCAGCGATATCGTGGCCGCGTGCCGCCCCGCGCCGTCCGCGAGCTCCTCGACCTCCCAAGGAACCAAAGATCTGTTCCAGGTCGCCCCCTTGCCCACCCGATCCGAAGACGCTGCCAAAGTCGACTCCACCCCCAAAGTCCTGCCAGTTTCCGGACGAGGTGAAGGGAGCTCCACCGCCTGCTGCCCCCGCTGCGTACCGTTCGTACCCCTCTCCGAATTGGTCGTAAAGCTTCCGTTTCTCCGGATCATTCAGGGTATCGTAGGCGGTTTGAATCTCTTGAAACCGTTTCTTGGCATTCCCATCCTCCGGATTGAGGTCAGGATGGTATTTGCGGGCTAATTTTCGATACGCCTTGGTGATTTCTTCCTGGGAGGTGGAGCGATCGACACCCAGGGTCTTGTAATAATCGTTGGGCATTTGGGAGGGAGCTCTCAGGGCCGCGAAACCAAACACTATGCCACATTCTATAGCATTCGGACTAGGTCGCATCTCCAAATCTATCTGCGAAACGGGCCTGGCGTCTCTCCGGTGTTTCTGCCTGCTGTTCGGTTTCCTCCCATGGCTCGGCACATGGACTCCGACGGGCTATGGACAAAACCAAGTCATTTTGGAAGTGGTCGACATCGACAGCCGCGAGCCGATCGCGGCTCGAGTCGAGTTCACCCGATCTGGCAAGAAACTGAAACGGGACCGAAAGGTTCTCACGTTCGGGGACACTTGGCTGGCCGAAGGTTCCCTCCCGCTCCAACCTCCTCCCGGCGACTACGAATTCCTGGTTCAGCGAGGTCCGGAGTTCAACACGATTCGTGGTGGCTTCACCATCGAGCGAGGCGGCGACACCGTCTTGATCGAAGTCCCTCGTTCGATCGACATGCACGAGGAGAAGTGGTTCAGCGGCGACATGGGCTCGGACCTACCGATCGACCAGCTAGCGCGCTGGCAGATCGCCGACGCGATCGATATGGTCATTCAAGCGTCGTCCCCTGCAGTAACCGACAAGGGATCGGCATCCCCCAAGAGCCCAGCACCACCCAAAAACCTTGCCCCTTCAAAGCCATCTTCTAAACAAATCGATGCGCCGAAGTTAGGGGGGCCGAAAGAGGTCGGGTATCGATGGCGTGGATCCTCTCGGGAATATCGATCCACCGCGTTCGGATTGGCCATTCATCGATTGCCCGATCCCGATGCTGCTCAAGATCCTGCGCGTGCGGCAACACCCTCTCTCCCGGTTTCGACCGATCCCTATGAAGCTCTCGAAGCGATCGAAGATGACCCGATGGCAATCGCGGAGATCACGCAGTTGCTTGCAAGCGATCTGCCGATTCTGCTCGCTCATCCGAAGGTTCGATGTGCACGGGTTCTGAATTTCGCAAACCGAGTTGCTCGCGATATTCCGTTAGAGTTGGATCGCGCGGGGGGGGACGATCTGTTCGCAAAGCTGACGATTCCCATGGACAAGAATCGATGGACTATCCCCGTGCTGGCCCCGTTTCCTGATAAGGACCAAATCCGATTTCGTGGACCGCACGGCGCGGGGCGAATGTCGGAAGCCGTATACTGGCAAGTACTCGAAGCGGGTTTGCGCATTTCGCCGACCGCTGCCAGTGGTTTCGGTGCAGGAGAAACGCACCTGGGTTACAACCGCGTGTATGCATACTGCGATTCGGCTGTGAATCCAGAGGCATGGTGGCACGCGATCGAGAAGGGGGAGTTGTTCATCACCAATGGTCCGCTCTTGCGAGTCATGATCAACGAAGTCCCACCCGGCACACTCCAAGCGATTCCCAACCGGGAAGTGCTGCCGTTGAGTATCGATGTTTCACTCGGGGTCCGCGATCCCGTCGATTATCTCGATGTCATCTTTAATGGCGAATCTCTTTACAACGCGAAACTGGAAGACCATTACCGCAAGGGAGAGTTTCCCCCGATCGAAATCAGCCAGAGCGGTTGGTTGGTTGTCCGTGTGGTTACGGCCCATGAGCCTGGGTATCGGATGGCAACGACCGCTCCCTTCTACTTCGAGGTCGACGGCAAGCGGCGAACGCGCCGAGCAGCCGTAGAATTCTTTCGCGAGTGGCTCGAGCGAACCGAACGTATGAAATTGAGCGAAGGCGTGAATTCAGCTTCTCGACAGAGAGCCATCGAACGAGCAAAGACTTTCTGGCAGGAGCGCCTTGAGCAATCCGAGTAGCAAGCCGATCCTTTACGCCAATCGGTGCGTGATACTCTCGGTGAGTTTGTCGGAGCAAACCGACACTCATGAAGCATCGCTCACTTGGCGGCGCGCGAAGATCTCAGTAACGGAGGTCTCGATCGTTTTGCACATACCATCCAGATCGAGATCATCTTCATCGAAACCAAAAGGCTCTTCGACGTGTTCAGCCACGATTTCCATACCGAACATGAAGTACGATATCACCATCGTTAGAGGAATCGCCCACCATTTGAAGTCCTGGACAATCGCCCATGGAAAAGTAAGCAGAAACAGGGCGATGCATTGTCGCGTGAATGTCCGATACGATCGTACGATCGGTGTCCGGGCGATACGCTCACACGCGCCGCAAACATCCATCAACTTCGCGAGTTCCACATCGATGATCCGTAATTCATCCCCATCGATCCGCCCGTCTTCTTTGCGTAGATTCACCCAGCCATACAATCGATTGGCGATTGCAAGTGGACTGTGCGAAGGGCAACTCTCCGTGATGAGATCCTCGTGCCCGTAGCTTTCATTGCGCAAATGAGATTTCAGCGAGCGGGGAAATTCGGACAAAGCCAACGCAACAAATCTCGCTTCGGATGGCGAGGGAGCGGCGAGCACGGACAGTTTCAACGAAAGGTTGCGAATCGCGTTGACGAGACTGCCCCACTGAGTTCTTGCTTCCCACCAACGCGCATAAGCTGCATTGGTTCGAAAGACCAATAACCACCCTAAGACCACCGAAAGTGCAGCATGCAACTGAGACGGGGAGTCAGCCAGATCCTTGTACGATGAATACTCCTTCGCAACAGGCAAAGCAGCATACGCACCCATCGCGATTGCCAGCATCGCGACGTAATTCAGGGTTTTGGAACTATTCACCGGTGCGATAACATCTTGGATCGGCATAAGATGATCATTGTATCCGGATTCAGGAGCAAAATGGCGTGGCAACCCTATAGCCCGTTGGATACACTGATTTCATACGGTTGTTGGGGCAGACTCCGGCTTTCGTATCCGGATGGTTATGTTCTCCGGCCCTCCTTCCTTCAGCGTTTATTCATGATTCGAGCTAACCGAATTCTGGTCTTCCGCAGATTGCTTGTTCACCGAGTTGGGCTGATTTTCTCGGCCTTTCTGCTCGTTAACTCAGTCGCAGCCTCAGCACAGGAATCCGAAGTTCCGCTCGATCCGCTCGATCAAGCGTTGACCGATGCGTGGCAGCAATCGATTCGCCCGCTTCTGGTCCGTCATTGCGGCGATTGCCATATGGGAGATGAGAACGAAGGGGGTGTGGGTCTCGAGGAATACAAATCTCTGACGAAGATCCGAGAACATGAGAGTACTTGGGAGCAGGTTCGCGGAGTGATTCGCGCCGAAGCGATGCCTCCCCCGGACTCGGCGATGATCACTTCCGAGGAACGAAAGACCCTCGTGCTGTGGATCGAACGGGCGTTGCATGAAGTCGACTGCGGTTGCCGGCCTCCAACTCCAGCGGTGACACTCCGTCGCCTGAATCAGATCGAATATGACAACACGATTCGAGATCTGATCGGACTGGATCTGCGACCCTCGAAGACGATCGGCTTTGTTTCCGATGATGTGGGCAACGGGTTCGATAACCAGGGAGAAGTTCTGACGCTTCCTCCGATCGCGATGGAGAAGTATTTGCAAGCCGCAGCGTTCGTCGCTCAGAAAGCGATCGCCACCGATCGAGAGCAGTTCCGCAAACAGAATTTCGAGACCGAGTCCTTGATGCATGGTCAACGCATCGATGCCCCGATCCATGTGTCGACAGGCAAGTACGTTGTCAGTGTCCGGGCTCGCTTCGGGGATGATCAAAAGGACAATTGCAAGGCTCGATTGCGGCTCGATGACACCGTGCTCGTCGAATGGGATGTCCCACCTAAAAACGAGAACTTCAAACAGGAAGTGGAATGCCAAGCAGGCGAGCATCTGCTGAGCCTCGAATACTTCGATGACTCCAATGCGGAAATGAGAAACGCACCCAATCGTCGTTTGATTGTCGAGTCTTTTCGCATGTC
>CAYXFO010000049.1:0-16807 GCA_964464255.1 uncultured Pirellula sp. | reverse complement strand
ATCATCCGAAGGGGATAAAGTGTCACGACGCTCTGCGTCGTGGAATGCCCCGTGTCGTGAGTACCTGCCACTTTTTTGTGGACGCTGTCCCTTTCCCGATGGTTCGAGAAAGTCGGCTCGGAAGGATGCGTCGACGTTGACTTTGGCTCGATCGATCAGCTTCAACTCGACCAGCGTATCGGTTAATTGAGTCCAACGTTCACGGCTCATCTGCCCGACACGACTGAGGTGGCTCGGGTTGTCGCTCCCGAGCTATACTAAACACCCGTCGGATAACCTGGGATAGACTTTATACAGCAACGCGATGCATTCGCGTTTTTTTGGGTTGGTTTCAAACCACTACGATAGGTACAAGGTTACTTCATGTGGATCGCTCGCATCCTCAGTTTTTATGTTTGGCTTATTCCCCAATCGATTGTGTTGGTAGCATCGGACGAGGAGCCTCGCCTCGATCCTGGTCTGGAAGTTGTGGGGATGGAAGTGGTCCCGCATCAGTTTTCGCCGAACCTTCGATGGCGACGAGCACCCGACCCGGAGTTGTCGGCTCGTGTCGCGCTGTTCCTCCGCAATCCGAGGGAGCAATCGCAGTCCATCTCAAAAATAGAATGGAACGGGAAGACGTCGGAGGCGTTGCTGCGAGATGGTGACTGGGCTTGGCGTGACCGCGAGTCTAGCGATAGTTTCGAAATACCCGCAGGTTCACTTCGGGTTGTTCGCTGGAATGGACGCCGCGGATCGTGGGGAGTGGGTAATCCAGTCGGGATGCGATGGCAAGATGCCACCAGTCAATCGCACTCGTCATCGTTTGCCCTTTCATCGCCGGACATCCGTATCGAGTCGACGATTTTTTTGAATGGTCCGTCCGCCGATGGAACCGCGTCTGTTTATCCGACCAAGTTGATCGCTACGGTGCGAAATGAAACGGAGAAACCGGTTCGACTGGTTTCATGCCGTCTATGGTTGCCTAAGTCCAATGATTCCTATCAGACCCTTTACCCTCAAGCGATTCGAACCGACTGGAAGGCCTGCCCGAGTTCTGCGATCGTACAGTCCAAGGACATGGCAGGCATCGAGATTGGATACGATCGCCTACCACTGACCTACACCGCGATTGAAATCGAGTGTGAGCAGATCGAGACCAAAGCGAAGCAATCGTTATGGAGTTACGTGAAGATACGGCCAGCTGCATTCGATATCAGCGGTGGTTGGATCGCGGGCAATGCACGCGGGGGACAAGCGCTGGCCCAAGAAGAGTATTGGAAGACTCTGGCACTGATGTCTGTCAACACTGGACAGATCGAAGAAGTCGGCGGCTATACCGATCAACCGGAAATCTACGCACGTTATCCGATCAAGCGATTCAACCGGCTCGGCGATCGCAGCCGTTACGATACCGAGGCGATGTTGCCAACGGTCCATGCGGTGGAGTTCCTCGGAGAACCGCAATATGGTGGAGGTCGTCCGGTTCCGCCACAGGAAGTCTTTGATCAGCTGGCTTCGTATCAGCCGTGGAAGCTGCCGACGAGTGTGACATTGAGCGAAGAGCGAACATGGCGTTATTACTCGGGTCTCTCGGACTATCCGCACTACGATGCCTATCGAGTGATTGCACCCGCCGCCGACGCATGGTCGAACTACGATCGCTGGAAGGGGAAATCGATTCGATGGGGTTCACCGCTCGAAACCATCGGAGACATGACGCGCAGTCTTCGTCAACAGAGTCGGCCCGCCACGATCGCGTACTGGTCGCAGGGGGCTCACGATGGATGGGGAGGTTTCTTGAGTCCACGGCGCGGCTCGCCAACACCTGATGAGCTTCGCTCGCAAGCTTGGCACGGCCTCGGGAACGGCATCGCATCTTTGTATTGGTTCAATTTGAGTGTGAAGTCGCTAGCGAAGTATCCGGACTTGATCGGTCCGATTGTTCGCGTGGGGCGAGAGATCCATCTGCTGAAGGATCTGCTCGAACAGGGGACCAGCTACGAATATCGACGCGTTCAAGAGGGTGACAACCTGCAATGGGATCTTTCGTCGGTCGCAACACGCGATGCGGTGCTCATGGTTGCGAACGATCTCGCCTACGAAATCAATGAATCGGAACGCACGTTTCAATTCCAACCGCGGACCGGCGAGTTTTCATTTCGTGTCCCCCCCTGGTTAGAAGGAAAGAAGTTCGTCTTCCGAGTCGATGCCGATGGAGTTCACGACGTGGAACATCAACTGCAGGAAGAACAGCGTCGGGTGATCGTCCGAGATACGGTGCGGGTTGCTGGAGTCTATGTGCTAACCAACGATCCCGACTATCGAGCCAAGCTGGCGACTCGACACCGAGATCGAATGACCTACGAACAAAGCCTGGGCTTTGATCCGGTGAACAACAGCGACGACATGCGAAGGCTGCGATCGTTGGTTGAGTAAACCAGCGATGCTTCTTCCTCGAGTCGCATTAGTAGGCCTTAGCAAAGATGGCTTGGGTTGCCGCGTCCTGTCCGGTTACAAAACATTTTCCTGACCCGCCTGGTGCATCGAGCGGAATGCAACGGATGGTGACTTTCAGTTCATCGAGCAAGGGCTGAACCGCCTGCTCGCTTGCAAACCAGCACCTCGCAAAGCCTCCACCTTTGGATCGACCTTGCTCATCATCGGGTTGGAAGTAGTCTCGGAAATCGGCTAGGGTGTGGATATCGACTGTGTTGGCGATTCTCATTTGCAGAGCTTTGTCAAACAAATGTTTCTGGATCTCGGCGAGGAGTTTACCGGCGTTGCTGATCAATTCCTCGATCGGCATACCTCGGCTTTCGCCGGTATCTCGGCGACCCACGAAGGCGGCGTTGTTCGCCATGTCCTTGGGGCCAACTTCAATCCGGATGGGGACACCGCGTTTGACGTGATACCATTTTTTGTCCCCACCTCGCATGTCTCGTTCATCGATTTCCACACGGATCGATTCGCCATGATAGGTCTGTTCCTGCAATCGTTTGCGAAGCAGATGGCAGTACGCGAGGACTTCCCCTTTCTGTGAGTCATCGCGATAAATTGGAAGGATGACTGCATGCGTGGGAGCCAGTCGCGGCGGGAGAACCAATCCATCGTCATCGGAATGGGTCATGATCAGTGCGCCGATCAAGCGGGTCGAGACACCCCAGGAAGTGGTCCACGCATATTCAATCTGACCGTTTTGATCTTGGAATTTGATTTCCTGGGCTCGGGAGAAGTTTTGCCCTAGGAAGTGGGATGTGCCGGCTTGCAATGCCTTGCGATCCTGCATCATGGCTTCGATGGAGAGTGTGGTCACGGCACCGGGAAATCGTTCGCCGGGTGTCTTTTCGCCTCGAATCACCGGCATGGCCATGTGGTTCTCGGCAAAGTCGGTGTAGACATCGAGCATCTTTTGTGTTTCCTCCATCGCTTCCTCGGCCGTAGCGTGGACGGTGTGTCCCTCCTGCCATAGGAATTCCGCGGTTCGCAGAAACAACCGGGTGCGCATTTCCCAGCGGACGACGTTCGCCCATTGATTGATCAAGATCGGCAGATCGCGATAGGACTGGACCCACTTCGCGTAGGTAGCACCGATGATCGTTTCGCTTGTCGGACGAACAATCAGCGGTTCCTCGAGCGGGCCTGCAGGGCGAAGTCCTCCCTTACCATCGGGTTCGAGCCGATGATGCGTTACGACGGCGCACTCTTTGGCGAACCCTTCCACGTGCTCGGCTTCCTTTTCGAGAAAGCTCATCGGAATAAAGAGGGGGAAGTAGGCATTCTGATGGCCGGTATCCTTGAACATGCGGTCGAGGGCACGCTGCATGTTTTCCCAAAGGGAGTATCCCCACGGCTTGATCACCATGCAGCCTCGTACGGCACTATTCTCTGCTAGGTCCGCCGCACGGATTACTTGTTGATACCATTCGGGATAATCCTCGTTGCGGGTCGGGGATATCGCTGTTTTTGTGCTGGCCATGGACGGGGAGCTTTTGGTGGAGCGAGTGAAAAACCGGTTAACCCTTCAGGACAAGCAGTGTATCCCAACGCTCTGGCTCAACCAGTCGGGGCATCGCGGCGGAAATGCCTTTTTTCGATTGCGGGGGAGGAATCGATGGTGTTCAATGACGGCATGGCGAAGATTTTGGATTGGCGACGTTCGGACGATCCGCGAGACGTCGTGCATTTGGCGGTTCAAGCATTGGTCGAGGGGCACGTGGTCGCAGCCCCCACGGAGTCTTCGTACGTCTATCTGGCCAGTGGCCTGCAGAGTAGTGCAGTCGAACAACTTCATCGTACCGCATCGCTCAAGCCCGGTAACTCCTTGGCCTTGATTCCCCGAGCCCCGGACGAAGTCATCGACTTCATTCCGTCGATAGGCACGAGCGCGAGACGACTGGTCCGCAAAGCGTGGCCGGGTCCGCTGATACTGCAATCCAAGAACGCCGACCCCTACAGTTCGCTCCGTTGCCTTCCTGGAAGCGTGTACCAGCAAATCCAAAACAAACGGGGTGAAGTTCGCATTTGGCTCCCTGATCACGAAGTGCTCCATCACATCACGCGTCTCGTCTCGGGGCCCTTGGTGGTCGCACTGGCACCTCAGGGTGCCAAGCCTGATCGGATCGCTGGTTCAGTTGCTGAGCTAGCGCCAGGTGCCTCTGTTCTGTCTATCGATGGAGGCAATATTCAGGAGACCGGTGAACCCACGGTAGTCGCAGTCGATGGGAATCTCGGACAAGTACTGCAGCAGGGCGTATTGAGCGAAGCCTATCTCCGACAATTGTCGCAGTACTTGATCCTGATGGTGTGTACCGGCAACACCTGTCGCTCCCCGATGGCAGCCGCCCTCATGCGACGAAAGATTCAGGAAAAATTTCAACACGAATTCCAAGGCCAAACCATCCCCATCATGGTCGCATCGGCTGGAGTGTCTGCATTTGGTGGAGACCCTGCCTCCCACGGTGCGTTGGAAGCCATCCGCAGCTACGGTTGTTCGCTGGATGAGCACCAAAGCACTCAGCTCAACTCACGGTTGGTCGATCAAGCCGACCTGATCCTGGCGATGGGCCAACGTCATCGAAGCGTGATTGTTTCGCAATGGCCCGAGGTCGCTCCCAAGGTGCACCTGATCGCAGCCGACGGAAGCGAAATCAGCGATCCGTTTGGCGGCCCCCTCGACGTCTACCAACGATGTGCGGAGCAACTGAACCGACACACGAGCCACTGGCTTGAGCAACTGGATACTTCTTCGATCATTCGTTGGCCAAAGCCTGCGTCCACCTAGCCCTGTTGTATTCCCCGACCTTTCAGTGTTTCTCGGAGAAGCATGATGCGAATTGCAGTTGGAAGTGACCATCGCGGCCACCAAATCAAAGCGAAGTTGAAAACACTCTTGTCGGACGATGGCCATGAGATCATGGACTTTGGTACCTACAACGATCAGCCTGTCGACTATCCCGACTACGCGGTCTCGGTTGCCAAACATGTAGCCGAGGGAAAGGCCGAGCGAGGTATCTTGATTTGCGGAACGGGCTTTGGCATGGCGATTGTCGCCAACAAGTTCAAGGGAGTGCGCGCCGCTGCATGCGCTGACGAAGTGATGGCCGAGATGTGCCGCCGCCATAACGACGTCAACGTTCTATGCCTTCCCGGCGATTTGATCGGCGATCGACCCGTCGGCGACTTGGTTCGCGTATGGCTCGCTACCGATTTCGAAGGTGGGCGCCATTCGCGGCGATTGGACAAGATAAGTCGAATAGAAACGGAAAACTCAAACTGATGCGAATCGATAGCCACCATCATTTCTGGGATTATTCGAAAGCCGAGTACGGTTGGATCAGCGACTCGATGCAGGTCCTGCAACGGAGTTTCACACCCAACGACTTGAAACGTGAAATCGAAGCCAAGCAGATCGACGCAGTGATTAGCGTTCAAGCCCGCCAATCTCTCGCTGAAACAGATTTCTTACTCGCGCACGCGAAATCCAACCCATGGATCCGCGGGGTTGTCGGATGGGTCCCCCTTGCGGACAAGAACATCGCATCCATTCTGGAAAATCTGCGAGGAGAAACATTGCTCAAAGGAGTCCGGCATGTCGTTCAAGACGAAAGCGACGAACGATTCCTGGATCGTGAACAGTTCAATGCGGGGATTCGGCAACTGCGAACATACGATCTTGCCTACGACATCCTCATCTTTGGACGACAGTTGCCGATGACTCTGCGGTTCGTCGATCGACATCCTGAGCAACGATTCATCCTCGACCACATCGCCAAACCGGTCATCTCCTCGGCCAAGTGGGATAGCGAATGGGAAAAAGGCTTCCGCGACTTGGCCAAACGCCCGAATGTCATGTGCAAGTTTTCGGCACTTGTCACGGAAGTGCGAGACCCGGCGTGGGACATTGCTTTGTTGAGTCCCTATTGGAACGTCGCCTTGGAAGCTTTTGGCCCCGATCGCTTGATGTTCGGCAGCGATTGGCCTGTTTGTCTCTTGCGATCCTCATATGCGGATTGGATTGCGGCCGTCAACGTCTACGCATCGGAATTGAGCGAGTCGGAGCAGGCCAAGTTCTGGGGCGGAAATGCGTCGCGCGCGTACCGATTGGACGCGTAGCAGTTAAGATGGATCGGTATGGATTCCACCGCTTCGACTTCCGCAACCGCGATTGCTCAACAAACTCTCTCCTTCCAGACCAATTCTTGGTTGGTCGCGTTGTCGCTTGCGGTCTGTGCGTTATGCGGAGTCTTGTCGTGGCTGGCGATGCAGCGAAATGGATTCCAGCGAGGTGCAGTGATATTGGAGCTGTTGCGATGCGGGATTGTCGCTCTGGCGGCGTTGCTCCTCAATCAACCTGAATGGCTCGAGGATTATCGCTCGGCCGAGCAGCCGACCTTTGCCGTTTTGATCGACGAGTCCTCGAGCATGCAGACCCGCGATGTGCTTGCAAGCGATGCAGGTAGCGAGGGAACTGTAAACGCTCCGCAAACACGAGCCGAAGCGATTGAGCCCCTGACCGACGCATCGTTTTGGAAACCGCTCGAGGACAAAGCCAAGGTCATCGTAACCCGCTTTCCTGCCGACCAAACTTCCGATAGTACCGACCTCGCAAAGCCGCTCAACGCCGTCTTGGATAATGCATCCAATATTTTAGGAGTCCTGGTCGTGTCCGATGGCGACTGGAACTCCGGCGACCCACCCTCGAGCGTCGCTTCGCGCTATCGAACCATGGGAATCCCGGTGTATGGCCTGGCGATCGGTTCCCCGAAACGGTTGCCAGATATCGAACTGCTCAGTGTCGACACACCGACCTTCGGAATTGTGAACAAAGGGGTGCGCATTCCCTTTACCATCGATTCTTCCTTGCCGAGGGACACGACGACCCAGGTGAGCGTGACGACTTCGGACGGCGAGCGGTTGACCAAAGAAGTCCGTGTTCGAGCGATGGCCCGCACGACAGACGCCATCGTATGGACCCCTAAGAAGGAAGGGGACTACACCATCGACGTCGAAGTTCCCACTTCGCCGATGGAGACCATCCTGACCAATAACACCGCTTCGGCCCCGATCAGTATTCGGCAAGAGAAACTCAAAGTGCTCGTTGTCGATACTTATCCTCGCTGGGAGTATCGATACCTGAGGAATGCATTGTCGCGTGACCCCGGAGTCGATGTCGCTTGCCTGCTGCTGCATCCCGATCTCGATAAAGTCGGAGGTGGGAATCGAGATTACATCAAGTCCTTCCCAGAGTCGCTCGAGGAACTCACGCAATACGACGTGGTCTTCTTGGGGGATATCGGAATCGAGCCGGGGCAGCTCACTCCTGAGCAATGCAAATTGATCAAGGGCCTAGTCGAATTCCAAGCGGCCGGACTGGTCTTCATCCCTGGTTCACGTGGCTATTCGCTTTCGTTGGCACAAACCGAATTGGAATCGTTGATGCCCGTCGTGCTCGATGATTCCCAGCCTAGGGGAATCGGCACCAAGACTCCGATGCAAATGGAGTTGACCGAATCGGGGCGGCGAAGCTTGCTAACCAAGCTCGCGGATACGCAAGAAGAGAATGTCGATGTCTGGATGGGGCTGCCAGGATTCCAATGGCATGCCGCAGTTGCTCGGGCCAAGGCGGGGACGGAAATTCTCGCCGTTCATGAGTCTGCGATGGGAACACAGGGGCGTATGCCTTTGCTGGTAACCAAAACGTTTGGCACCGGCAAGATCTTGTTCATGGGAACCGATGGCGTGTGGCGATGGCGCCGCGGTGTTGAAGACAAGTATCACTATCGCTTTTGGGGTCAAGTTGTTCGCTGGATGGCCTACCAACGCAATATGGCGAAGGGTGAATCGATGCGATTCTATTTCTCTCCCGACTCTCCCAGAATCGGACAGGTGATTACCCTTCGCGCCAATGTGATGCAGACAAGTGGTGAACCACTCAACGAAGGGGAAGTCACCGCTCGTGTCGAAGCTCCGTCTGGAAAAGTCGAAGTCGTTCGTTTGGCTAGTGGCGGCGAAGACAGTTGGGGTGCTTTCGAAGGTCGCTATACCGCGAACGAACCTGGCTCCCATCGCGTTACGCTCTTATGCAAACAAACCGCGGAATCTCTCGAGACCAGTTTTTTCGTGCAAGGGCTCACGCGCGAGCGGATCGGACAAGCTGCGCGTCCGAAGGTCTTGGAAGAACTGGCTCGCTTGACCGGAGGAAAAACTCTGACCATTCAGGATCGAGACCAATGGATAGAAGTTCTCAAATCGGTTCCAGAACCTCCGTCGACGATCCGTCGTGTTCCTCTCTGGTCCCACCCTGCTACTGTGGGACTCCTTTTAGGGGCCCTTACCCTCTTCTGGATCGGCCGCAAAGCCATCGGCATGGTTTAGCCGGCAAGGATGGATTTTGAACGGGTGAAGAACCAACCATGAATCAAAAAGGATGGTATCATTTGGCCTAAACAAAATCGGCCGCTTGCATGCCGTTCGGCCAATCCACCACGATGTGTCAATGAGGGACAAACGTGTCCAACGTACCCAATCCGCCAGGAGGACAACCCCCAACTGGCAAAACGACCAAAAGCATTGGAGACTTGCTGCGGGAGTTTCGCGAACATCATGAGCAGATGAAGCGTGAATTGGCCAAAGTGATCGTCGGCCAGGAGGAAGTCATCGAGCAACTCTTTGCGGCGATCTTCACGCGAGGTCACTGCCTGCTCGAGGGTGTGCCCGGCTTGGCAAAGACCCTCATGGTTTCCTCGTTAGCCCGGATCCTCGATGTGAATTTCAAGCGGATCCAATTCACGCCGGACTTGATGCCATCGGACATCACAGGCACCAACGTCCTTGAAGAAGACAGCCAAGGACGACGAGAATTTCGATTCGTTGAAGGTCCGATCTTTACCAACATTCTGCTGGCTGACGAAATCAACCGAACACCTCCCAAGACCCAGGCTGCGCTCCTTCAAGCCATGCAGGAACGCGAGGTGAGCGTCGGCCGCCAAACGATGTCCCTGCCCGATCCCTTTTTCACCATCGCCACGCAAAACCCGATCGAGCAGGAAGGGACATACCCGCTACCCGAAGCCCAACTCGACCGCTTCATGTTCAATATCAAGGTGGGTTACCCGACCGCTGATGATGAGGAAAAGATCCTTCTTTCGACCACCCGCGGTGAGCGGCCAGAGATCAATAAAGTCCTTTCAGCTCGCGCGATTCTCAATATCCAGAAACTGGTCGGCTCCGTCGCGGTCAGTCCCTTCATCGTCAAATACGTCGTGTCCTTGGTTCGTGCTACCAGACCGGGTGAAGCCGACGCACCCGAAGTCGTGCGCGAGCTCCTCGATTTTGGTGCAGGACCTCGCGCTGGCCAATTCTTGATCCAAGCGGGCAAGGCGATGGCGGCTATGGATGGACGATTCAACGTTGCCCTCGAAGACATCCGCCGCGTTGCCGTTCCGGTCCTGCGGCATCGACTGAGCACCAACTTCCAGGCCCAGGCCGATGGCATGACGACCGACAAAATCATTTTGCGGCTTCTCAAAGAGATCAAGGAACCGGCGATTCCGAAATATGCAGGGACGGACGCGAACGCCGCAAGCTATCTTCCTCCCCCAGTCCAGTAACCTAAAGTCATTTCTATAGAAAGCTCGCACGACATGTCTCATCATGATGCCAACGCTTGGATCGCCAAACATACCCAATCGTTTGACTCCAGCGGTATCCGCAAAATGTTCGCGCTCGCAGCAACCATGAAGAATCCGATCAATTTGTCGATCGGATTGCCGGACTTTGATGTCCCTGCCCCGATTCGGGAAGCTGCCTGCGATGCGATTCAATCGGGCAAGAACGCTTACTCTATGACGCAAGGGATCACCCCCTTGATCGATCGTCTCAAGTCGGAGATCCACGCGCAATACAAACATGACGATCGATCGGTCTTCGTCTCCTCGGGGACCAGTGGCGGATTGGTCCTCGCGATGCTCGCAATGGTCGATCCCGGCGACGAAGTGATCGTGTTTGACCCTTACTTCGTCATGTATGTTCCCCTGATCCAATTGGTGGGTGGAGTTCCGGTCCTAGTCGATACCTACCCCGATTTCCGCATCGATCTGGATCGCGTTCGATCGGCGATCACACCCCGTACCAAATTGGTACTATTTAACAGTCCCAGCAATCCGACTGGAGTTGCTGCGAGCCTCGAGGAAATGCGTGGAATCGCGGAGCTATGCGATAAGCATGGCATCGCCTTGATCTCGGATGAAATCTACAGTCGCTTTCACTTTGACGGTCCGGTTCGATCCCCAGCGGAGTTCAATCCGCAGACGATCGTCATCGATGGGTTTTCCAAGAGCCATGCGATGACCGGATGGCGCATCGGTTACGTGCACGGCCCCGATGCGATCATCCAGAGCATGGTCAAGCTCCAGCAATACAGCTTTGTTTGCGCACCGACACCGCTTCAGCATGCGGCTCTCGCAGCGATGGATTTCGACATGACCCATCATTACATGGACTATGCCCGAAAACGGGACCGAATCGTTTCGGGGCTTGAGGGTTACTACGAATTCGTCAAACCGGGCGGGGCCTTTTACGTTTTCCCGAAAGCCCCCTCGGGAACCGCGACTGAGTTTGTCTCGCGATGCATCGAAAAGGAACTTCTTGTGATTCCTGGCAAGATCTTCTCCAAGCATGACACCCATTTTCGTATTTCATTTGCCGCTAGCGATGCGATGCTCGATCGCGGAATCGAAGTTCTTCGCAGCTTGGCGTAAGGAGTTTGGTGATGTTGGAACGAGTCATACCGATCTTTGGAATGCTGGTCATGCTGGCGATCGCGTGGGGATTGAGCGCCCATCGCGATCGATTTCCATGGCGTGTTGTGATCGGTGGACTGGGCCTGCAAATTGCATTGGCTCTGATCGTGCTGCAAGTTCCCTATGGCAAGACCGTCTTCGAAGGTATTGGAGGGGTCATCACCCATTTGCTCGACTGCGTTGATAAGGGAGCCAGTTTCGTATTCGGCGATTCGATGGTCACCACCTCGCGCGGCGATACTCCCGCATTCAAAGTCTCATTCGTCGCGTTCAAAGTTCTGCCGACGATCATCTTCTTTTCGTCCCTGATGTCGATCTTGTATTACCTCGGAGTCATGCAACTTTTGGTCGGTGGCATTTCACGCTTGATGCAGAAAACGCTCGGCACCTCCGGAGCGGAGACTCTTTCTTCGGCCGGCAACATCTTCGTGGGACAAACCGAAGCACCGCTCTTGATTCGTCCTTACCTCAACAAGATGACGAATTCGGAACTGATGGCGGTCATGGTCGGCGGTTTTGCGACGATTGCGGGAGGGGTGATGGCGGCGTATGTGGGGATGGGGATCTCTCCCGTCCACTTGCTGTCGGCCAGTCTCATGTCTGCCCCAGCGGCACTGGTCATCGCGAAGATCATGCAACCGGAAGTCGATCGTCCCTTGACCCTCGGCAAAGTCGAAGTGACTCCGCCCATGGAGGCCACCAACGTCATCGATGCTGCGGCGCGCGGCGCGAGCGATGGTTTGACGTTGGCATTGAACGTCGGAGCGATGCTCATCGCCTTTCTAGCGTTGCTATACATGGTCGATGGCATGGTGGGTTACGCCTTTCGACTGATCGACCCCGATTCGACGATTACCTTCACGAAAATCATGGGCTATGTCTCCTATCCTTTTGCTTGGTTGATGGGGATTGAGGCCAAGGATTGTCTCGTGGCAGGCGAGATTCTCGGCACACGCATTGTCAGCAATGAGTTCATCGCTTACCTGCAAATGAATGCAGAAACCAACCCCGCCTTCGCGGGGGTCAGCGAGCGGACCAAGACGATTTTGACCTATGCACTATGCGGTTTTGCAAACGTAGGATCGATCGGTATTCAATTAGGTGGCTTGGGACCTTTGGCACCGGATCGGCGCGAAGCCTTGGTTCGATTGGGACTGCGAGCCATGATCGGTGGTCTGCTCGCTTGCTACATGACAGCGTGTCTGGCCGCGATCTTCGTTCCCTGAGTGGTTGCGTAGCGATGGGAAGGGAGCGGATGACTGATGAACACGACCGAGATTGAACATTATCTTGCCCTAGCCCGCGAGGCGGCCAAGAACGCGTATTGTCCTTACAGTGGCTTTCATGTCGGTTGCGTCCTTTTGGGACAGGATGGTGAGATCTTCAAGGGATGCAACATCGAGTCATGCGCCTACGCGCCCTCGATTTGTGCCGAGCGGACGGCTGCAGCCAGCGCGATCGTTCAGGGTGTTTCCGCATGGAAGGCGGTATTCGTCGTGTCTCCAACGCGTGTGAGCCCCTGCGGGGTGTGCCGACAGTTTCTGTACGAGTTTGCACCGGGCTTGCATGTGTACGTGGGGTACCTCGATGCGAGCATCGAGTCCGGGACGAGCTCCGATACAACGTCCAGATCTTTCCTCGGCCCGATATCCCTTGCGGATTTGCTCCCTGGGTCCGACTCTCTCCAGCACTCTGCGTTGGGGCATAAAAGGTAGAGGATCGGATGGTTGAAAAACGGGAGCCGAAGGGGTCTGCGCTGGACCAAGCGTTTGCCGAGCAACGGAGTCGCTTCGTGGTCGGCATCGACTTGGGAACGACCAACTGCGCCATCGCGTATGTCGACACTCAGAAGATGCCCCCTCGTGTTGAATCGATGCCGATCGAGCAATTGCTCGAGTTTGGCATGGCAAGTTCCCTGGATACACTTCCCTCGTTCCATTACGAACTGAGCAAGAGCGAAGCCGAATCGGTCGATGGGCGGTTTCAATTTGCAAAGGATCCTCAATCGGGTCGACATCCGGGAATTGTCGGCGCACTGGCTCGCGATCGATCGATGCAAGTACCAGGTCGAGGGATCGCTTCGGCCAAGAGCTGGCTGTGCAATCATCAGGTCGACCGCCGCAGCGATCTGTTGCCTTGGCATGGTGACGAAGAGGTCGAGCGATTGTCCCCCGTCGAAGTTTCACGTCGTTATCTCGAACATCTTCGGCGTTTATGGGATCGCCAACATCCTTCCGATCCGCTGTCAGATCAGGAAGTTGTGGTCACGTTACCAGCTTCGTTCGACGAAGTGGCAAGGCAGTTGACTCTCGAAGCCGCGCATAATGCCGGGATGCCCAAGGTAACACTTATCGAAGAACCGCAGGCAGCGTTTTACGCATGGCTTGAACGACATCGAGACAACTGGATGGAGATGCTCCAATCCGGTCAAACCATTCTCGTTTGTGACATTGGAGGGGGAACCACCGACTTCACATTGATTCGAGTGATCGACTCGGCGATCGCAGAGAGCCAGAACGGCAACGACTCCAACGAGTTCAAGGGTGATGTCACCGGCATCCAGGCCGATGCAAGCCGAAGCGTGGAAAGCAAATTAGAGAAAGCGTTCGGCCTCCACCGCGTCGCCGTCGGCCCGCATCTGCTTCTCGGGGGCGATAATCTCGATTTGGCGTTGGCTCACTATGTTGAGCAACAGCTTACACAAGCCGATTCCAACAGCACTTTGAGCCCCAGGCAGTGGGATGCGCTCAAGGCCCAGGCGCGCAAGGCCAAAGAGACCCTGCTAGGAGAGAACCCACCGCAACAGGTCGTGGTCGCGCTGCCAGGATCGGGGGCACGATTGATCGCATCGACCCGAAGCGTCACGATCGACAGGGAGTGGGCTCGCAAGCTGTTGATCGAAGGTTTCTTCGGGCAGGTTTCCTTGGACTCCGTTCCTCATCGTGGCGAGGTATTGTTTCAAGAGTTTGGACTTCCGTATGAATCCGAGCCATCGGTTCACACACATCTAGCTCAATTTCTTTGGGAACATCGCTGGGATGGGCGACCGGATAGAGATCGCGCGGCCATGTCCGATGCGTTGGCGGCCCGGCCCGATTGGATCTTGTTCAACGGAGGGGTGTTGGAATCGAATGAGATTCGCGAGGCGATCATTCGGCAGATTCGAACATGGTTTTCCCAAGCATCAGGCTGGGAATGGAGTCCGGGAATTCTGGAGGGAAACCGACTCGATTTGGCAGTCGCAATCGGCGCGGCTTATTTTGGCATGGTTCGTCGAGGTGAAGGGGTGCGCATCGACGCACGGCTCGCGAGAACCTTTTATCTGCAGGTGCAGCAGTCCCCCCCCAAGGCCGTCTGCATCATGCCCGCTAGCGCCATGCCATTGGATGTTCTTCGCTTGGAACAACATCCCTTCGATCTGCGGATTGGAGAGCCGGTTCAGTTCCCTCTTTACTGCAGCAGCACACAACTGACGCATCGATTCGGTGATCTGGTCGATATCGATGTGCAACGAATGACACCCCTTCCTCCCATTCAAACGGTACTCGACTGGGGGCGGGGGCGTCGACGCGAATCGATCCCCGTGTTCTTGGAAAGTGAGTTGACGGAGATCGGCACTTTGGCGATGCGTGTCGTGTCGAGTGCAAGTTTATCCGGCGACGAGGCATCCGGCGACGAGGCCAAGACAAGTTGGAATCTCGAGTTCGATGTTCGAAGCGGTGCTAATCATGACGGAGCAAACAGCGCTCCGATCGGAATCGCGGAGATCGTGGACAGCGATCAAATCGCTCGCTCCTTTGCGGCCCTCGATCGTATCTTCGGCGAATCTCCGACCGCTTCTCCAAAGGATGCCTATCAACTGGTCAGCGAGGCGATCGGTGTTTCGAGAAAGCAATGGCCGGTGTCGTTGCTCCGCAAGCTATGGGGCTATTTGCACGAGCATGGCGAAAGCCGAAAGCGAAGTCCTGAGACCGAGGCGCGATGGCTGAATCTGCTCGGCTGGAGTTTGCGACCCGGCTTTGGTTTCCCCGCCGACGATTGGCGAGTCCAGCAAACTTGGCGCAGTATTCATAACAAATTGATGCACCGAAGTTCGGCGGGCATCTCCGAGTCGATCGTACTTTGGCGTCGTATTGCGGGAGGCTTCACCGCTGGCCAGCAAAACGCGCTGTATCAAGATGCTTGGAGTCGTATCAAGCCGATGTTTTCCGGGGGTGGCAATCCCCTCAACAACAATGTTGCGGCGGAAATGCTGAGGCTGCTTGGTTCGCTCGAGCGGATCTCCAATCCTGAGAAAACCGCTTTAGCGGAATCATGTCTGCAATCGCTCTCGAAGAAGAAAATGGAACCGCTGAGGCCTGCGATGCTTTGGACGATCGGGAGACTTGGTTGTCGCGTCCCGGTTTACGCATCGCTCCATCAAACGGTTCCGAGTGAACGGGTTTCGTCATGGATCGAACAATTGATTGCCTTCGATAGCGGATGGATCGAGAAGGAATCGGCCGCGTACTCGTTGGCTTTGATGTTGCTGGCTCGAAAGACGGGGGACCGATATCGCGATGTTCCTCAGGCTATTCGAGAGAAAGTGGTCGCTAGATTGCGATCGGTTCGTGCTCCGGATTTGCATCTTGAATTGGTGGGGCGAGTCGGGCAGCTGGACGAAGAGAATGCTTCGCAGATTGTGGGGGATTCGATCCCGCTCGGATTCTCTTTGAGGACGTGATCTTCGGGGGCATATTCTTCGAGGAGATGATTGCGTGCCAACAAAAAGAGCCCGGGAGACCCCGAGCTCTTTGTTGATCGAAGCGAGGATATCGCTTAGTACATATCGTGGTCGCCAGCGTGGCCACCCTTCTTGCCGTGGTCATCCTTGGGCTTTTCAGCGATGAGTGCATCGCTGGTGAGCAGAAGGGTAGAAACGGATGCGGCGTTTGCCAGAGCGGTGCGAGTCACTTTGGTCGGATCGATGACGCCGGCCTTGACGAGGTCTTCGAAGACGTTGGTCAGTGCGTTGTATCCAAAGTTGCCTTTTCCTTCGGCGACTTTGGCACACACGATACCACCATCTTGACCTGCGTTGGCCGAGATCATGGTCAACGGAGCGCGGCAGGCGCGAAGAACGATGTTGTAGCCGGTGACTTCATCTTGCGAGAGATCTTCGGCAGGGCTGACTTGGGTGGAGGCACGCAGGAGAGCCACGCCACCACCTGGAAGGATCCCTTCTTCGATCGCAGCGCGGGTTGCATGCAAGGCATCTTCGACGCGAGCCTTCTTTTCCTTCATTTCGCTTTCGGTTGCGGCACCGACATTGACCTTGGCGACGCCACCAGCGAGTTTAGCGAGACGCTCTTCGAGCTTTTCGCGATCGTAATCGCTGGAGGTGTTTTCGATTTCGCGACGGATCTGGTCGATTCGAGCCTTGATCTCGGAAGCCTTGCCAGCTCCTTCGATAAGGGTGGTGTTGTCCTTGTCGACGATCACCTTCTTAACGCGACCGAGGTCGGAGAGGGTGAGTGCATCGAGTT
>CAYXFO010000048.1:0-16890 GCA_964464255.1 uncultured Pirellula sp. | reverse complement strand
GCATAATGAATACCATGGAGAGTTCGATTCAATGCATCAGGGGTATTCATTCCGAAACCGAACACACCATTGAGCACGATACAGTCGAACTGGCCAAGAGAAAAAATCGCTTCGAGTTCTTCGCACGAACCGACACGATGATCCATGGCCCCAAAACATGCTTGAGCGGGATCGATCTCGAGAGTATGAAATTTTTTTCCACCAAAGAGGCTTGGGTAATGGAGGGTGTACCAAGCGCAACCCACGAACAAGATCGACTGGTACTGGGGATCTCGTTGCAATTCGGGGAAGATGACCTTTTCGAGCGCGACACGGTCGGGGCGTTTTTTTCGAGTGTCGATACCAAATCGAATCAAATGCCGATGCAATCCCGCGCGCAACTTCGATCGAAGCGGTGACTTGGTCATGAGGGATCCAGCTTTCCATGCTCGCGCAACCACGCGATCGTATCGTCGAGACACTCCGAGGCGGGACGCGATTGGTATCCAAAGCAATCGCGAGCCCGTTGACTGGAGTACCAATGATACTGCGCACCCATGCGAAGGGCTGCTGAGTTGAATACCGGTTCGTTGGCTGAGAATTTTGCGAGCAAGTCTCCGATCGTCCCGATGAGCCAACGGCCAGGAGGTCGCATGGAGAGCCAAGGTTTGGATCGCTTCAAGCGGGTTGCGATCTCCGACCACAACTGAAAGTAGGTCCAGTTTTCGCCAGCTAGAATGTAACGACCGCCCCGAGGGGCCTGTTCGATAGCCTGTAAGATCCCCTGCGCCACGTCGCGAGCATCGCAGATCGAACAACCTCCCGAGGGAGCAAGCGGTGGAGCGCCGCGACGAAGGCCGAGAATCATCCTCGCACTGCTCGGTTTCCAATCCCAAGGCCCAAGCAGAAAGCCGGGGTAGATTATCACGGCATCTTGTCCTCGGTCGATCGCGGACCGGACTTCTTGTTCGGCCCCCTTCTTGGTTTGAACATAGGTACACGGGACCTGCGGCAGTCCGTGTGATTCCTCGTCGATCACCTGATCGGGTTGACCAACGGCCAAAACATTAACGGTGGATACGTGGATATATCGGGCGCCAAGCTTGGCTGCGATTCCGAGAACGTTGCGAGTTCCCAGGATATTGATCCTCTCGGATTCCTCGCGACCTTTCCAACCCAGATGGATGTGGGCGGCAGCATGGATCAGGGCGTCCACCGGCCCGCTGATTACGCCCTCGAGCGATTTGGGGTCTGCGATGTCGGCGTTGATGGGGGTCACGGGCAGGCCCTGCAGGGGTAGAGATGCGTCGGCACTCCGGGCAACGGCGACAACTTCATCTCCCCGGCTGCAAGCTGCACGAACAATGTTGTTCCCCAATAAGCCGGTCGCTCCTGTGACAACGATTCGCATATTCCCTCGAATTTATAGTATTTTAGACGGTAAAGCCCGCTCCAGGCCCCTCCTTTTCGGAATATCCCCCGGAGCAAACTGAGGTCCGCAAAACCTGCGATAGCGTTTATAATCGGCGATCCGGCCGGCTCCGGCAATGGGCTTTTCACCTCCTCCAAGAACGACCAATGCCCATCATTGAAACGCGCAACCTGACCAAGCAGTTCGGAACCGGGGACCTGGCCGTGGAGGTCTTGAAGGGGGTCAACCTGTCGATCGAACCGGGAGAATTCGTCGCTCTCATGGGGCCGAGCGGTTCAGGAAAAAGTACTCTGATGAGTATTATCGGCGGGATTGAGCCCCCCAGCAGCGGTCAAGTACTCCTCGATGGCGTTGATATTTCCACGCTGGACGACGACCAGCGGACCCTTCTGCGGCGCAGGAAGATCGGGTTTGTCTTTCAAGCATTCAACCTGATCCCGACCTTGTCCGCATTGGAGAACGTCGCCCTTCCCATGGAACTCGATGGCGTTCCTCGCTCTGCGGCACGCGATCGAGCAATGCGTGCTTTGGAGCGAGTCGAAATGCAGCATCGCAGGGAACACATCCCTTCCAAACTCTCCGGGGGTGAACAACAGCGGGTCGCGATCGCTCGGGCGTTGGCCATCGAGCCGATGATCCTGTTGGCCGATGAACCCACCGGCAATCTGGACTCGCGCCAAAGCGGACGAGTGACGGAGCTCCTTCGCTCCCTGGCCCGGGACTCCCAGCAGACGATCGTGATGGTTACCCATGATGCGCAAGTCGCACGGGCAGCATTCCGATTGGTAAAGTTTCGCGATGGGAATATCGAAGCCGATCTTACTCGGGACGAATTCTCTGCGAATGCGTCCGCATTCCGAATCGCAGCCGGGGAGAGCCCCACCGATGCTGCCTGAGGTTCTACGGAGCTTGCTATGCCGCTGACCCGTCTGTCCTTTCGAGAGATGCAGCAACGTCCGGTTCGGACTCTCCTCACGCTCCTGAGCATTTTGATCGGATCGGGGGCTATTGTCGCCACTGCAGTATCCTCCCGCTCGGCACAACAGGCCCAAATGGCGATGGTCGAAGCGGTCACTGGCAAGGCATCGCTCGAAATCTCCGCCGCAGCCGGAGCACCGTTGGATGCCAAGAATCTCCGCTTCCTGGGAGATATTCCGGACATTGACGTAGTCTCGCCACTTCTCCGCCGCTTTTCGATGATGACCGTCAAACAGAAGGGAGGTATCTCTTCGATTCAGGCCGCTACCAGTCAAGCAACGGCGGGAGAACTCGACGATAAGCAGCCGACTCAAGGACAGGAAGCTGGCCCTCGCAAGTATCGTGTGCAACTCCTGGGAGTGAACTTGCGACAAGACCAGAAGGTGCGAGGAACTCGGGTGATCCGTGGAGCGGAGTTTGAAGCCGAGGAGGAAAATACGACCGACCGGCCGACCGCGGTATGGATCGATGCAGGTTTCGCGGCATCGACAGGTTTCTCGGTCGACGATGAAATCAAGCTCCTGACGCGAAGCGGCGTGCAAACCGCCCGTATCGCAGGCATCGTCGAGACCCAGGAAGTTTCTAGCGCCATGCAATCGGCCGTGATCGTCGCCCCCATGCGGATCGTACAGCGCTGGACCCGATCCCAAGGAAAAGTGGATGTGGTCCAACTCGTCGTTGAGAAAGAGGATCGGATCGCGGATGTTCAAAAGGCGGTTGCTGCCCAACTGCCCGAAGGAGTTTCTGTACGTGTGCCGACCCTTCGAAGCCAAGTCGCAGGTGAGAGTACCACTGCGATTCAGCGCGGTTTGTTGATCGCGACTCTCTTCTCGCTCATTCTCGCGACCTTCATCATCTTTAATACTTTCCAGATGAATGTCGGCGAGCGTCGACGTCAGCTCGGGATTCTCCGAGCCTTGGGAACAACGAGGCGGCAAATCCTGTGGATGATTCTGAGAGAGGCTGCTCTGCTCGGCAGTATCGGCAGTGCGATCGGTTGTGTTGCGGGCTACTTCGGAGCCTCGTTGCTCAATCAGTCCACATCGGCTCTTCTGCAGATCGAGATCCCTGCAAGCAGTCTCACCTGGCTGCCGGTCGCCTCGGCAATGGTCTGCGGATTGTGTGTTTCTCTTTTCGGAGCGTGGATCCCTGCTGTCATGGCCACCTTCGCTTCCCCAGCCGATGCGATGAAGCCGATTTCCAGTCAACCGACCCGCGTTTCCGCATGGTTGTATTTCGCGACTGGATTGCTGCTGTTTGTTCTCGGAGGATTGATTCAGTACATCGCCGCCATCGAGCTTTATTCTCTCCGAGATGGCACAGCGGGGATCGTCATCATGATTCTTGGGGTGGTGCTCATGCTCCCGGCATCCCTCGATATGCTCACCGCGATCGCTGCCGCCCCCCTCATGTTGTTCATTCCGATAGAAACCAAGCTGGCTAGACGACAAATACTTCGCAATCCTGGTCGATCATCGATGACCATCGGTATCCTTTTGGTCGCCATGGCCATGGGCTTAGGAATGGCCAGCACAATCCTCGACAATATCCGAGATGTTCAAAGTTGGTATCGACGGAGCATCGTCGGAGATTTTTTTATCCGAGCCGCGATGCCCGACATGAGCAGCGGACATGCTGCGGATATGCCGGACGATTTCCCAAGTAAAGTCGAACAAGTTCCCGGTTTGGCGATGGTCGATACGCTTCGATTTGTCAGCGCCCGATCAGGCGAAAACTCCGTGATCGTCGTCGTTCGCAAATTCAATGCGAATACCAATGACTTCTTCGACCTGATCGAAGGAGAGGAATTGCAGGTTCTCCAAGACATCCGAGGCGGCGGTGTCGTGATCGGATCGGTTCTCTCCGAACGGACCAAACTCCATCGAGGTGACCGAATCGATTTAGAAACCAAAGAAGGCAAGTCATCTCTCCCAATCGTAGGGGTCACCAACGAATACCTCGCGGGCGGATTGACTGTTTACTTGGAAGGGACAAAAGCCAAAGAGCTTTTGGACATCGAGGGAACTGACGCAGTGATCGTGAAAGCCAAGCCAGGCTCGATCGCACAAGTGGAATCGGAATTGAGACGCCTCGCGGAGTCCGAAGGGCTGATGTTTCAATCGCATGCGGATATGGTGCAGTGGATCGAAGGGATGATCAACAACGTCGTCGGAGGACTCTGGGTGGTCCTCGCCCTGGGCTCCCTGATCGCAACCTTTGGACTCATCAATACTCTTGCCATGAACATCTTGGAACAGACTCGTGAGATCGGCATGCTGCGCGTGATCGCCATGACCCGATCGCAAGTTCGCCGAATGATCCTGGCGCAGGCGATCATCATGTCACTCATCGGGATCATCCCAGGCCTCCTGATGGGACTCGGGATCGCCTCGGTGATCAACTTGACGACCATGATCGTGACCGGCCACATGGTCCAGTACCATTTCTACCCATGGCTCTTGCTATCTGCAGTCGTGATCGAGATCGCCGCTGTGTTGCTGGCTGCTTTATTGCCAGCCGAGCGAGCCGCCCGGCTGAACCTGGCCACCGCATTGCAGTACGAGTAGTGCGATTCAGCATCGACTTGCCGGCAAGCCGTATTGAATCCAAGAAAATTAACAAATAGGTGCGCCGAAGTTATGCGGCTGCGGCTTTGGAGTTCACGAACCATATGGCGATCCAGAAACTTAGGATCAAGGCCACCCAGACCAAGTCGAGGAAGTGCCAGTAGAGGGTGCAGAAGCGCAGGCCAATACTCCGCTCGTGATCATAAGCATTGCGCATTGCATTGCGCGCGGTGATCCACAGTCCGATCATCCCCCCGACCACGTGGGCCGCATGCAGGAATACGAGGATGAATGTGTAGCCATAGGCGCTCTCGCTTCGAGATGTCGCGCTCGCAAGGCCATCGAGTAATTGCTTCATGCCATCGGATTGGATCGCCATGAAACCGACCCCCATCGCGCAGGCCGCGAGTATATAGTTCCTCACCTGAGCGTGCCGATCTCGACGCGCACCTCGATAGGCCATTTCCAAACAGAATGAGACCCCGACCAATAACACGGTCGATGGAAGAAAACTCCAGGGCATCGACAGTCGCTGCGTGAAGGGTGAATTGCTTTGCACACGCAACGAGATGTAAACCACGTACAACAAGATGCTGGCAAGAAAGAAAATCGCGAGCGAGATCAAGAACAACCAAATTCCCTGCGATGTCCTCGCCTCGACCGGAAGAAGTTGGGGTTTGCTAGCACTCATCGGCAGTACGTTTCGCGTTCGAGATCCAACGTGTGGAATCCATGGTAGTTGGAATTCGGACCATCCTCTCCTCGTATGCTCACAGTTTCCCTAGACTCGTGGGGAACTGGCTCATGGTTTTCGTGAATAACTTGCGGGGCATCGTTGACGTGTAGAGTTCAATCCTTAGATTATTACAGTCTGGGAAGGACGTTGAGCGAGTCGGCAAACATTCCTAAGCATGGAGCATCAGATTATGGCGACCATTCCGCGGCAATCCGTTGCGTTGATTGATTTGGCGATCACCGTGGATGGAACAAGGCCTCGTTGGGAAACGGCGATGCGTCGTCTCGATGGTTTGACCCTTCTGGAGTGGAGCATTCGCAGGCTTGCAGAAGCGACACTCCTGGATTCCATTGTGATCACTGGACTAGATGAAAGTCATTGCGCATTAGCGCGAGCGTCTCTTTGCCACGCCAAGTCCGTACCCAGCTCTCTCCCGACCCCTTCGCAAAGGGCCGCGGAAATCGCAGTGAAGATGAATGCAGACTGGGTTCTTCACGTTCATCCGGGCTGTCCATTCATGGATCCCGCACTCATCGATTCGTTGATTTCCCGAGGCTTGGCCCATCCGGAGGTTGATTTCGTCGGGTTCTCGGTACCCGCCGCCCCGAATTTTTCTCTCCAGCGACTTGGCTTAGTTGCCGAGATGAGTTCCGCACGTGGTTTGACTAGGATTTTGGAAGAGGGTTTATCGAATGATCCTCTCGACGTACCTCAACTGGTTCGCCTCAATCAAAGCGATTTGCGTTGCTTGTGGATTCCGCTTCCGCAGCAACTGAGAAATGACTCGCTCCAGTTCGCGATGGAGACCGAAGACGATTGGGAAAGAGCAGGGAGCTACATGGAAATGGTAGGCGACGACTTTTCATGGCAACGGCTTGCGGCGGTTGCAGGTCATCGCCCGATGCAAACAGTGCGAGACTGATCAGTCCCGCTGGCTAACTGACCAACGTTGCTGCCAAGATTCTACGTTGCCGCGGGTGGTGTTGTCTCGGTGCGAGGCATCGAGTCGATGACTTTGTCGATCAAGCCGTAGGAGCATGCTTCTTCGGGGTCCATGAAGCGATCGCGATCGGTGTCTTTTTCGATCTTTTCAAGGCTCTGACCGCAGTGGCGGATCAGGATTTCATTGAGACGACGTTTGGTTCGCTGAAACTCGCGAACGTGGATCGAGATTTCTTCTGCGGTTCCCTGCATACCTGCCAAGGGTTGGTGAATCATGATGCGGGAATTAGGCAGAGAGTAGCGTTTGCCTTTGGCGCCAGCCGTCAGCAGAACCGCTCCCATGGATGCGGCTTGACCGATGCAGTAGGTCGCCACATCGCACGACACGAACTGCATCGTGTCATAGATGGCCATACCTGCACTGACGCTACCGCCGGGTGAATTGATGTACATATGGATATCCGCTTTGGGGTCGTCCATCTGAAGAAACAGCATTTGAGCGACGAGTGCATTGGCGATCTCATCGTTGACATCCGTTCCTAGAAAAATCACGCGATCCTTGAGAAGGCGACTGTAGATATCGTACACTCGCTCTTCGCGACCGCTCTTCTCGATCACATAAGGAATCAGTGGCATGGCGAACCTCGTCTCCTGAGAGGGTTAAATATTGTTCGGGTTATTTGTCTTCCTCAACCGCTTGCTTGGCCAGGATCTCATCGACCAAGCCATATTCTTTGGCTTCCAGGGCGGTCAGGAAGAAATCTCGCTCGGTATCGGCGGCGATTTGTTCGGCGGGCTTGCCGGTGTGTTTAGCGAGAATATCGTTGAGTTGAGCACGCAGGCGAAGGATCTCGCGTGCTTGAATTTCAATGTCGGAAACTTGGCCGCGGACACCACCATGGGGTTGGTGAACCATGACTGTGCTATTGGGTAGGCAGTATCGCTTACCAGCCGAACCGCCAGCGAGCAACACTGCCGCTCCGCTGGCCGCTTCACCAACGCAGTAGGTTGCGATGGGGCACGATAACATCTGCATGGTGTCGTAAATCGCCAACGTGGCCCGCACCTCACCCCCTGGCGAATTGATGTAGAAGTGGATGTCCTTGCGTCGGTTCTCGCTCTGGAGATACAGCAGCTTCATCACCACTTCGTTGGCATTTCCTGTGTAGATCTCCCCTTGGAGAAAGACGATGCGATTCTCCAGAAGCAGATCTCCGAGCGTCATCTGACGCTGGCGTTGGTAGCTTTGGTAAGCGTGGCTCACGTGTCTGTTCCTTTCACGTAGGGGAGATATGCCTGAGATCCGTACATCATTCGCATTGGCCTGCGTTTGGCAAGGGCACTCCTGAACCAGACGCGAAATCACTCACCGAAAAAACTTCGGGAATCTTTTACTCGCCTGCCTCCAAGGCTTCCAAAACCCGCTGCAAATCCTCCGGAAGCGGGGCTTCGATGGAGAGTGACTGACCTGTTTTCGGGTGGGTGAACTCGATCTTGGCGGCATGCAACGCTTGGCGATTCAATAAGATTTCCGAATCGTTTTCCCGAGGGGGCAAACCTCTGGCGGCACGGCGTTGCAACTGACCGCGGGTGATCTGGGAGTGTCCAGCATACAACCGATCGCAAAGGACGGGGCAGCCTACATGAGCCAAGTGGACGCGAATCTGATGGGTGCGGCCAGTCTTGGGAAAGACATGCAGGAGACAGTAACCGGGAAATCGCTTGACGACTTCGAACAACGTCTCGGCTGGCTTGGCGCTCGGGTGATGGCTTCGAATCGCCATCTTCTCCCGTTGATAGGGATGATGCCCGATCGGATAAACAATCCGATCTCGATCGCGATCCAGTTTTCCACTTACGATTGTGACATATTTCTTATGGACTTCCCTGGCTTCGAACTGGGCGCATAGCTTGAAGTGAACTTCATTGGTCTTGGCGATCAAGATAACGCCGCTGGTTTCGCGATCGAGCCTGTGGACGATCCCAGGGCGAGTCGGTCCTCCGGCATCGCTCAATTGCTGGAAATGATGGGCCAATGCCGATGTGAGTGTCCCCGACCAATGCCCTTTCGCCGGATGGACGACCATCCCGGCAGGCTTGTTGATCGCGACCATCGATTCATCCTCAAAAAGGATATCCAACTCGATCGCTTCGGGAATCGGACCATCGGTCGGGGGTGGAGGGAGGTCGACGATTTCAACCCGTTGCCCGGGGTAAACGCGAAACGCCGGTTTGACCGGACGGCCATCCACGAGCACCTTACCCTCGGTGATGATGCGGCGCAGAAACACTCGGCTGTAGCCATCGATTTTCAATGTCAAAAACAAGTCGACCCGGAACTCGCGATGCTCCTCTTCGACAACGAAACTGGCGTTGGTCAAGAGGGACTCGGGTGACAGCGTGGGTTCTCGCTGCGGTGAAGCGACTAAAGGCGCATCTGGATCCGGGAGTATCCATTCATCGAGCGGAAGGACACCGGTTTCCCGTGGTGTTTCTTCCGTAGGCTTCGACTTTTTTGCCATGGTATCGACAAGCCACTAAGGCTTGTCTTGGTTATCTTGCTTGTCTTGAGGCGCATCGCCCGCAGCCGAATCACCTGCAGCCGAATCACCCGCGGGCGGGTCCGCCGGCGGGGTCGTTCCTTCAGGCAAAGGAGAGAGAGGTGGGAACGAGATATCGGGAATGGAGGGGAGTCCACCAGGCAACGCTCCATCGTTAGATGGCGGAGGAGCATCCGTACGTTTTTCATTGTACCAAACGTAGAAGAACTCGCCGTCCTTCCCCTCGAGCCACTTGATCCTCGAGTTGACTTCGGTCAGATATTCGGCGGGCAATCCGGTCAAACTGCTGATCTGTCGATAAGCGTCGATGGCTTCCGTTCGCTTACCCATCCCTTCCAGTGCTTGCGCCAGCCCGAACAGAGCGCGGCTCTCTACAAAGGAGTCGGCGGAACGACTCGCAGCATCTCGGTAATCGTCGGCTGCTTCCTGAAACTTTTGGTCCGCCAAAGCTCGATCTACGTTCCACTTCCGCATCGCTTCAGCCATACTCTGATCGCCAGCAGTCATTCGAGCCCAAACGCTAGCGCTGGTATCTTCGTAATCCTTTGAAATCGCTTCTAGATTGTTGATCGCGGTGTCGGAGAAATAAAAATCGGTCCAGGCCCGTGCGGCACGGGTCTCACGCTGGGTCGCATAGACCCCATAGCCAATCAAGCCGATGACGCCCACCACGATCAAACCCGCTAAAGCAGGCAGGTAAGGTCGAATCTGTGCAAGCTTCTGTTCGATTTTGTCAGCGAGGAAATTGGTTTCCTGAACCTGACCGCGTTCACTTTTCATGGCAATGGCTTGTTTGGTTTACCCTGGATTTCAAAGGGAAGTAGTATACGAGGGGCAAGCCATTCCCTCAATACGATCTAAGCTGCCAAACCCTTGGCAAATGCGACCCCCTCGTGCACCCTCATCGAACTGACGCATTGTTCTTTGAGCCAATGGGCCAGCGTAGCAAATACCCGTTCTCGTTGAGGTTCGTCGTGCAAATCATGGCGACATCCATGCCAACTGCGATGCGTCACGATTTGTCCTGCTCTTTCCGCGAATTCCCGGGTTCCGTTTGGACAGGTGAGGGTGTCGTCGCTGCCATGCATCAATAACGCAGGTACTCGCAAGTCCGATGCATGCTCAATCGCCCACAAACCGCTGTCGATCAGGCTGGCTGCCAGTCTCAGAGACATCGACCGATGGACCCAAGGATCCCGCAAATAGGCATCCTGTGCTCGACGGTCCTGACTGAGTTTGGAAACCTGGACAGGGGTCGGGATTCGGAGATTAGGCAACCGCTGAGCCAACCACCTGCCGGCATTCATAAAGGCTTCTTTGGGTGTGTTCGGACTGCGCAGCATCGGTGATCCGGCAACCAATCCAAAGAGGGGAAAGCTCCTGCTGTCCCGACGAATGGCCCAATTGAGAACCAAATTACCACCCATGCTCTGACCAAACAGAAAATGCGGTATTTTCGGCCAACAACCCTGTGCATGCGATAGCGTCCGTTCCACCTCATCGAGCAGGAAATCGTACGAGACAATCACGCCGCGTTTGCCCGGACTGCGACCGTGTCCGACCAAATCGCATGCGATCACACTCAGTCCCATGCTGGCCAAACTGTTGGCCATCCCAGCGAATCGACCGCCATGGTCGCCAAAACCGTGAATGATGCTCAGGCAACCCCATGGCCCCTGGCCTCTCGGTGCCCAACGATGCACGAATCGCGTTTGGCCAGAGCCAAGCTCCACCATCTCCGAGTCAAACGTGACAGGGGATAAGAATGCATGCATTCGTCAATACTCCGTTCCGCGAGCGAGTGGGTAGGCAAACTCACCCCATCAGGATCGGCCGTTACAACCCCTCAATCTTAACCAAATCCCCGAAAGTTCGAGCCTCGGGCGGTTTGGGTTGCGGATCGTAAGCTGTAACGCCGCGGTACGTCTGTACGAATATTGCCAACCTTTTCGGTCGATACGAAAAGGTATGAGTTCAACGCAAGCCGAAATGGTCCGCAAATCTTTCCGAGACTTCGTACTCCGCAATGGCGGAGACGAATCGTCCTCTCTCATGCTCGAGACGACTTTGATTCGGGACGGTGCCTACTGCGGTCGGAAGTTCTCGTTGTCTGGATATTCGATCATCTGGTTCATTGACGAGCAACAGATCAAGCTCTTTGGCCAGAACGGCTCGCTATTGCAAAGCATGCCGCTCCGGGATTTCTTTTCAGGGATTCCTGCAACGGCGATCCCTGCCACCGCACAGTCCGACATCGCGGATCCACAGGAAATCCGACGAGCGGCTTAGTGCGTACCGAGTTTCAACGTCGGAATGCCTGAAGCAGACTGCCATAGGAATCGGTCCAAGCTGTTCCTGCGTTTCTCAAGCTTCCTCGCGCGCCCGGCCATGCTGGCACCTCAAGTCTCTTGGACACCATCAGCAACCACCGGACCTCCCTCGTTGGTCCCGTTTGCTTGGCCGTTTCAGAAACAGAAATCGGATTCTCGATCAACAGCGGCTGATATCCGGTCCGTCGCGCGGCATCGAAGAGTATCGGAGCCAGATCCAGGTTTCGATTGGTGATATTCATGGCGATCACCCCTTCAGGGGTCAATCGGCTCGCATAAGTCTGTATCGCTTCGACCGTCAATAGATGCATCGGAAGGGAATCGTTGGTAAAGGCATCGATAAGGAGCAGATCCATCGGTTCGTCCAGTGCTTTGCCAGACGCAACTTCGCTCGCGATGACTGTTCGGCCATCTCCCATCCGAACATCGGTCGATCCCTGATGCGATGCGAGGTAATGAAAATGTTTCTGCGCCAAGTCACGTACCGCAGGACTGATCTCATAGTAGACGATGTGATCCTCGCGCGATGCATACAGCGACATGGTTCCAGCCCCCAACCCGATCGCACCGACTCGAAGGGGGCGTTTCAATCGCTCCCGGGTCCATCCCCAAGCGAGCGCTACACCAGAACGCGTACCGTAATACATGCTCTGATCCACATCGAGTTGGCCGTTGAGGGGTTCGACACCGTGGATCGTCTGTCCGAGTACCATCGCGCGGAATCCGAGTTTGTCATTCTCGATGACGCGAACGACACCGTAAAAGTCTCGTCGCTGATCGATAGTGGTCTCCACATTCGGCGTCGATGACTCTGTCCATAGACTGCCGATCAGCACGCACGGCAGGACGAGGTTCATCGGCCATGACCAACGCCGCACCCACAAATCCTTGCCAAGCCGCCGAGTGAGATAATTCACGTAATAGCCCGACATCGCCATTGCAGCCAACGCCAGCCCGACATGCAACTCGTAGTAATCGGTAAACCAAACGGGGGCGAGCAGCAATGTGCAGGCTGTTCCCAACGCACCTCCTACCGAGATTGCAAGATAGTAAACAGTCAATTGCTCGGCGTTGGGACGAACTTCATAGAGCAAGCGGTGACACGCCAATCCGGTGCAAAACATCACGAGGCTATATCCTCCGATGATGGCTAACCAAGGCAACCACAACTTGAAGATGATCAGCACCAGAGCGATCGACGCGCCGAGGTAAAACAAAGCCATGATTCCTCCCCATCGCTTCGGCCCCCAACCGCCAAATGCCAACCACCATGTCACAAGATAAATCGCTAACGGAACCACCCATAAACCAGGAACCACAACGCCAGCTTGTGAGAGATGATGAGTGGAAGCGGCCAAAATAACAGCGGTGCAAAAAGGGAGAATCAACCACAGCAGAGATATAAAAGCATTCGGCGAGTCGTTTTCGTTTAGCGACTCGGTCTGTTTCAAACCTTCGTTAGCAATGAAACTCTCGTTGCGATAATAACGCCTGCACGCTACCACCCAGCCGATGGCGAGAATCAGATAGATCGCACGCCAGCTCCATGTCTGTTGCGTCAGGTTCAACCACGGCTCGATCGCGAAGGGATACGCGAGACACCCGAGAAGGGACCCTGCATTGGAAATCGAATACAGGTAGTACGGCTCCCGCCCTTGGCTCGACGTGCTAAGCCATGAGGAAGCGATTGGGCTGGCACTCGCGAGAGCTATGGTTGGCAACGCGATACTGACGGCTAAGCTGACCAAGACAGAGATCGCGGGATATGATGTGTCGAAGCTGACTCGCGATGAAGGGGCCACCAGCAACCACGCCGTTGCTGTCAGCATCAAGACTGCCTGTGTGAATGCTTGTCCTTTTCTCGAAATCGCTCGGACTGACAAGCACGCATAGGCATAGCCAATGAGCAAGCTGATCTGGAAGAAGAGCAAGCAGGCTGTCCACACATTGGCCGCCCCACCCCACTTCGGAAGCAGTTCCTTCCCCGCCATCGGCTGGACAAGGAACAGCAGAAATGCGCTCACGAAAACAAGAAACGATTGGTAGATATTCAAATCCCCTCGTGAAGACAACATTGTGAAGAAAAGACGAAATCCGATCCGCACGATTGTAACCGGCACCCGGGAGGCGTGCGGACGGCCAGATGCGAAAGCCATGTGTTACAATCGGACGGCGTGTTTTGGCGTTCAGTAGAAGAGAATAAAAATGAAAGTTCGCTACTCCGGCGTGATCCCTCCGCTGGTCACTCCCATGGTCGCTCGCGATCAACTCGATTACACGGGTTTGGAACGCTTGATCGAACATGTCGTCGCAGGGGGTGTTCACGGTCTGTTCGTCCTCGGCACCACAGGTGAAGCACCCAGCCTCAGCTATCCCCTTCGTCGCGAGATGATCACTGAAACGATTCGCATCGTCGCGAATCGCGTTCCAGTGCTGGTCGGCATCACCGATACCTCGTTTGTAGAGACCGTACGCCTTGCGAAGCATGCTGCCAGCAGCGGTGCCGATGGACTTGTTCTGTCCACCCCCTATTACTTTCCTGCGGGGCAAACCGAACTCAAGTTCTACGTCGACGAGTTGATTCCCCAACTTCCTTTGCCGGTGATGCTCTACAACATCCCGAGTTTGACGAAAGTTACTTTCGAAATCGACACGCTCGAATACCTATGTCGTCATGACAAGATTGTGGGTGTCAAGGACAGCGGAGGCGACTTGGATTATTTCACGCGATTGATCGAGCTCAAGAAACGCCGGCCGGACTGGTCGATCATGATCGGCCCGGAAGCCATGTTGGCCGAAGCTCTGCTGCGAGGAGGTGACGGCGGTGTGGCAGGGGGTGCGAATCTGTGTCCCAAGTGGTTTGTGGATTTATATCGAGCAGTCCGTGAGCAAAATACAACTTGGGATGAACTGCAGCAAAAAATCGAACGCCTTCAAGCGATCTACTCGATCGGCAAATACGCATCTCGCTTCATCAAGGGAACCAAATGCGGTTTATCGCTGATGGGAATCTGCGATGATTTTCTTGCCGATCCGTTTCATCGCTTTCGCCCCGATGATCGGGCTCGCGTCTCTGCGATACTTCGCGAACTGGGGATCATCTAAAGGCTTTCCTCGCATGGCAATCAATCTCTCTCCCAAGGAACGTGTCGCTATCGTCGGCGCAGGGATCGTGGGGCTGGCCCATGCGTGGTCTGCGGCCGAACGAGGACATTCAGTCACTCTCTTCGAACGATCCCCAAAGGCCTCGGGAGCTTCGATCCGCAATTTCGGAATGATCTGGGTCATCGGCCAGCGCGATGACGCGCAAGACATCGCGTTGACCGCACGCGAGAGGTGGCTGAGAGCCAGTCAAGAAGCTGGCATTTGGGTCCAGCCCTGTGGGTCCATCCACCTAGCCCATCGACCGGACGAGTGGGAGGTCATTCGGGAATTCCATGAATCACACCGTTCTTCCCATCGCGGAACGACGTTGAGTTTGTTGACTCGCGACGAAGTCTTGAACCGTACACCCGCCGCGAACCCCGCAGGCTTGCTCGGCGGACTTTGGAGCAGCACCGAATGCTGTGTCGATCCGACTTCGGCGATTCGCGCAATGCCGACTTGGCTGCAATCCAAATATGGTGTTGATGTGCGATACTCGACGGCTGTGGTCCACGTGGAGCCGGGAAAACTGGTTGCGGGATGCAGAGCAGTTCATTCCTTCGATCGGATTGTCATTTGCTCCGGCGACGATTTAGCGACTTTAAAGCCTGAGGTGTATCGAGAGCAAAGCATCCGGCGGTGCAAGCTTCATATGATGCGAACGATCACTCAGCCCGATCACTGGCGCATCGGTCCCCATCTGGCCAGCGGTTTAACCTTGAGGCACTATCCGAACTTTCAACATTGCGCTTCGCTGGGATCGCTTATCCAGCGAGTCGCATCGGAAACGCCCGAGTTGGATCGATTCGGCATCCATGTCATGGCATCCCAGAACCATCTCGGCCAGGTCGTGTTGGGAGATTCCCATCAGTACGATGATGAAGTAGAACCCTTCGATGAATCGGAAATCGATCGACTGATCGAACGCGAACTGCAAAAGATTTTGGTCCTGCCGACTTGGGAAATGCAGTCTCGATGGCACGGGATCTACGCCAAGTACACACAGGATATTGCCTTTGAAAGAGAACCAGAACCCAGAGTGCATGTCTGTACCGGCTTGGGTGGCAACGGCATGACCCTCTCGTTGGGAGTTGCCGAGCGAGCATGGAAACGATGGGAGACCAATAGCGCATGATCTACTTTCAACCCGATAAACAGGTCTTCGTGGGTGAGATTCGAGGGATCCTCTTCGACTGGGCTGGAACTATTGTTGACTTCGGATGCATGGCTCCTGCCCAGGTGTTTGCGGAGATCTTTCGCTCGGTGGGGATCGATGTGACTGAAGCGGAAGCGCGTGGGCCGATGGGGCAAGCCAAGATCGATCACATCCGTTCGATGCTTTCCTATCCACGTATTCAGGAACTTTGGGTCGCTCGCTTTGGTCGCGCGTCGACGGAATTGGATGTCGAAGACCTCTATGAAACATTCTTGCCATTGCAAAAGAAGATTCTCGGCGAACATTCCGATGTCATCCCGGGTGTGATCGATGCGATTCAATGGTGCCGATCTCGAGGCATCGCGGTCGGGTCGACAACGGGCTACACCCGTGCACTGATGGATGTCGTGCAGAGAATCGTCGAACAAGCTGGCTTAGCGACCGATTGCATCGTATGTTCCGACGAGGTAGCAGCCGGGCGTCCGGCTCCCTGGCAAGTTTTTCGTGCGGCGGAATCTTTAGGGATCTATCCCATGCAGGAGTTGCTCGTGATCGATGACTCGATCGCAGGGATCCAAGCGGGACAACATGCAGGCTGTTGGACCGCTGCGGTAGCTGCAACGGGCAACGCGATGGGCTTGTCGCAGAAGGATTTCGATGCCTTGCCGGAAGTTCAAAAGCGAGCGGACTGCGAACGGATCGCTAAGAATTTTCTCGAGGCGGGTGCTGATATCGTATTGGATTCAGTCGCTGATCTCCCCGAATTATTCTCGCGATCTTGATCGACTATCCTCACCTCCTTCACGCATAGGCCAAGTCGAATCCGTATCCTTTCCGTCCTTTGCAATGAACCCTCTGCAATAAACCGTCTGAGAGAGCCAGTGTGAATGCTGAAACAGTGAACCGTGATTCTCCTCACCAAACCCCATGGTGGATCCATTTGTGGGCGGTGATCGCGGCCTTTGGCACATATTTCTGCATGTATATGTATCGCAAGCCGTTCACTGCGTCTGCATACACGGAGGATGGCTGGCACGATTGGGATCATAAGGCGGTCTTGGTGGC
>CAYXFO010000047.1:0-17003 GCA_964464255.1 uncultured Pirellula sp. | reverse complement strand
AGGGTGACCTGTCGTTTCATCCAGGCCAACGACGCGCTCGGGCGTGTTTCGCGTCGAGATGAAACGGAACCGGCATTGGGCAGAAAAATGTCGGGGCAAAAAGATAACAGCTGAGGAAACGAACCACTGATGTACGCTGCTCAGAGCAAATCGTGGTGGTAAGGCTGGCGATGATTGCAGGCGTGAAACTCTTCAGCCGTCTATATTTTGCCCATTCATTTTTTGCCTACAAGTCCGACGGTTGAGGTAGCGCAACTGTTGTTGATTCGTGGCACCGATGAATGGCATTGCTACCGGATAAGCTTTTGCGCCCGCTTCGCTAGGTGCCAGGCACCTGTCGGCCGGGGGCTTCGTCGCCGCGGCAACCAAGATGTCGGCGCGTCGGGTCTAGAGGGATAGATCCGTCGGGCCTGTGGCACGGCGTCTCCGCGAGAGCTTTGGCTGCTGGGAAGCTTGGTTTCGGGCTAGGAAGATTGACCGGTTGCGCTGAATGTCGCGATGAATTCATTGAGATTTATCGATGGTTCACGCGCTAACCATGAGATTCTCGACCGGTTGCAGGTGACGAATCGATGGTCCTACCTACAATAAAGGCTCTCTGCAATTCCAAGCTTTATCAAGGTTGAATCGTGTGGCTTCCCCATTGCTCCCTATTGTGACCGTCGGAACAACGGCTGCAGGAAACGTCGTCTCCAGATATCTGGATAACCTCGGCGAGCGGCAACCGCACGGTCCATTGGCAAAGTTGCCACTGCCTATGTCGTTGGCCGAGGCTCGCGCTCGCGGCTGGGACGAGATCGACGTCGTGTTTGTGACCGGCGATGCTTACATCGATCACCCGAGTTTCGCGATGTCGATTTTGGGACGGGTTTTAGAAGCAGCAGGTTATCGCGTTGGAATCGTCAGCCAACCGAACTGGCATTCGTGCGAGGATTGGCAACGGTTCGGAATGCCACGGCTGTTCTTTGCCATCAGTGCTGGCAACATGGACAGCATGATCAACCATTACACCGCCAACAAAAAAGTGCGGAACGATGATGCGTATTCACCAGGTGGTCGCATCGGTTTGAGACCGGACCGTGCAACGCTCGCCTACTGCCAGCGCGCACGACAAGCATATAAAGGGGTGCCAGTCATCGCAGGCGGTGTCGAAGCCTCCCTTCGTCGACTGGCCCATTACGATTACTGGAGCGACAAGGTTCGGCGCAGCATCTTGTTCGATAGCAAGGCGGACTTGGTCGCTTTCGGCATGGGAGAGAATTCCATCGTCGAGATGGCGCGGCGGCTGGAAGCGGGCGAGTCGGTCAAGGATCTGCGCGATATGCGAGGAGTCGCCTATGCCCTCGGTGCATCGGAATCGATTCCGGAAGACGCATTGGAATTGCCTTCCTACGAACAAGTGTGCAGCGATAAGCTCTCCTTCTCGATCGCTACTCGAATGATTCATAACGAGACCAATCCTCTGAACGCTAAGCGATTGGTGCAGCGTCATGACAAGCAGGCGGTGGTTTGCAATGTCCCTGCGTTGCCTATCAGCCAGGAAGCCATGGACCGCATCTACGGTTTGCCTTACACGCGCAAGCCGCACCCGAGTTACACTGAGCCGATCCCGGCGTTCAACATGATCAAGAACTCGGTAACGATCATGCGCGGATGTTTCGGCGGATGCACCTTCTGCTCGATCACTGCCCATCAAGGACGGGTCATTCAGTCTCGATCCAAGGAGTCGGTCCTTCATGAGATCCGCGAGATGACCAAGGATTCGGATTTCAAGGGAATCGTTAGCGATATCGGCGGGCCAACAGCCAACATGTACCAAATGCGTTGCACTCGCCCCGAGGTCGAGGCAATGTGCCGTCGTCAGTCGTGCGTGCATCCCAAGGTCTGCAAATTGCTCGGAGTCGATCACACGCCAGTGATCCAGTTAATGCGTGAAGCGAGAAACGTGCCCGGGATCAAGAAGGTTCTGGTAGCTAGCGGTATCCGCATGGATTTAGCCCGACAATCTCCCGAGTACATCGAGGAGTTGACTCAGCATCACGTTGGCGGCCATTTGAAAGTAGCTCCCGAACATGTCGATCCCGATGTGCTTTTTAAAATGCGGAAGCCCGCCAACGACGATTTCGAGTTCTTTACCGACAAGTTCAAAGATGCTTCAGCCAAAGCGGGCAAAAAGCAATACATCATTCCCTACTTCATCGCTTCGCACCCAGGCAGTTCCATCGAGTCGATGATCGAACTGGCGGTTTTTTTGAAGCGGAATGGTTACAAGCCGGATCAGGTGCAGGATTTCATTCCGGCTCCTCTCGATGTCGCCACCAGCATGTACTACACGGGATTGGATCCGTTTTCACTCAAAGAGGTCTACATCGCGAGGGCCCTACGCGATCGCAAGTCGCAACGGGCCTTGATGCAATTCTTCAAACCAGAGAACTACTTTGAAGTACGAGATGCGCTCCGCGAGGCGGGTCGATCGGATCTGATCGGAGAGGGTTGCGATTGCTTGATCCCATCGAAACCTCCCAAGGAAGCCATCGATCGGCGGCGCGACGACGCAAACAACCGCTTTCGAGGCGAGTATGTGCACACGATCCCCAATACCGGCCCCAATACCGGCCCCAATACCGGGACGAACGCTGGCTCCAAGTCTGACTCAGCACCCAAAGCGAATGCCGCGTCGACAGATCAACCGGGAAACAAGAAGCGATCCAAGAAACAGCAACGCCAGCCTCGTTCATCGGGCAAGCAAACCGGCGTTGGATACCGACCAGGACGGCGAGTTTGATTCTCGGGACGCAAACTTAACGAAGCGTCAGTTCAAGCTTCGGGTTGTCATATGGCTTGTTGAGCATCAGCAATATCTACGTGCAGCAGTCTGACGTTGCGGTCGCCATGCTCACCCCTGCGCGGCACCGGGACGCAGCGAGATCGAATACAGGACAACGATCGATCCAATCGCTAGGAGTGACCAGGGGAACCACTCGGTCGGACGGAACACGCGGCTCGAACCTGCGGGAGTGGCTGCCAGCAAGTTTCCGAAGGCTTGCGATGCGGCCGAATCCTCGTTTGTTTGCGAGACAAAGGTCGCACTATCGATCGCCAAGCACTCTAGGCCCAGAATGATCAGAACGATACCGATGGCCGAAAAAAAGGCTCGCCACATGGTCGCAGGTCGAATCATGATTCTTTCCGCTGTTGTTCAGGGGTCACAAGGTTTTTTCGAGAGTGAGAATTTTCGAGAGTGAGGGCTCGAGCAGCACCTCTCTTCGCCGGATCGGCATCATGCTCGAGAAAACCCCAAAAAACCTCGGCCTACTCATCGGAATCCTCATGATTTCGGGGTGCTTTTCGGAAAAACTCTTCTATTCCGACCGTTCGGCTTGTGCCCAGGAAATCGAATACGCAGCCACCTGGAGAGCCACCTGGAGATCGGATGGGAGACCGAACAAAACGTCGGTCTCAAAAAAGGAGATGAGCATGTAAAAAGTCGCCGCAGAGGGTATCATTAGGGCGGTTTGTCTTGCTCACTGTACAACGTTGATTCGTAAGTATTGAAAGGATCGTTTATATGCCAAAGAGAACACGTCGTGATTTTCTAGGAACGACTTCGATGGCCGGTTTCGGCTACTTCGTCGCAGCCGGAAGCCAACCGGTTTGGAGTAACTCTGCCCTGGAAAGAATGAACGTTGCCAGTATCGGCGTGGGTGGCAAAGGGGGAAGCGACTCCGACAATGCTGCTGAGTTTGGAAACCCGATCGCTATTTGCGACGTCGATCGCAATACTTTGGAAGCGAAGGGAAATTCGTCGAAGTTCAAAAGCGCAGAACGATTTACGGATTACCGGGAACTGTTTGCTAAGCATGGCAAGAACATCGATATCTGCACCGTCAGCACTCCTGACCATATGCATGCTCCGGTGACCCTCGAAGCAATGCGATTAGGGATTAGCTGCTACACGCAAAAGCCACTGACTCGCACCATCTACGAAGCTCGTCTGCTTGCGCAAGTTGCCAAGGAGACAGGCGTTTCCACTCAGATGGGCAATCAAGGGACCGCACTCAGTTCCTCGCGTGAAGCGATCGCTCAGATTCAATCGGGTGTGTTGGGCACTCTCAAAGAAGTTTATGCCTGGTCCAACCGTCCTGTTTGGGCTCAGGGACCAAACCGCCGGATGGATCTGAAGAAATTCGAGGAACAAGCTGTGGCAGAAGTCAAAGGCGAAGAGCCCAATGCCAAGCCTGAAGAAATCGCCGAAATGGTCAAGAAACTGGTAGCTAAGAAGAAAGAAGAGATCGGCCGAGCCCTCGAGCGTCTCGATTGGAAGAGTTGGCTTGGCGTAGCGCCGCCTCGCGAATTCTGGCCCGGCATTTACCACTCGTTCCAACACCGTGGATGGTGGGATTTCGGCACGGGTGCATTAGGCGATATGGCTTGCCACCAACTGACGGTGCCGTTTGCTTCGTGCGAACTGCAGGATCCAGTTTCCGTGGTTGCGAAAACTACCGGCCATGACTTCGACAGTTTCCCAGCTAGCTCGATCATCAAGTTCGAGTTTCCTGAAACCAAGAACCGTCCGGCGATTCCATTCTGGTGGTATGACCGCTTGGGCAACAAGCCACCAGCGGAAGTCTTCGAGAAGTGGGGCATCCAAAAGGTATCCAATAGCGGCGTGCTGGTCGTCGGTGAGAAGGGTGCCTTCTATAGTTCCGATGACTATTGCGGCGTCTACGAACTTCGCGGTGTCGAGAAAGTCAAAGTTGACTACGAACCGGCCGAAGACAAGGGGAAGGGGAACGACGTCAACAACATGTTCGAACTGTTCCGAGCAAAGATGGCTGGCGATCCGATGATCGCGAAGTCGAACTTCATCAACCGCGCTGGCCCGCTCACCGAAACCATTCTGCTGGGGAACCTCGCCGTCTGGGCTGCGGCTAAAGGTGGGGCCAACGGTGAAATGGGCGAATGGGGTGAAAAGGTCGAATGGGATGCAAAGAATCTCAAGGTGACCAATTTGGCTTCGCTCAAGACGCCTCGCGTTGCCGACCTGATCAAGCCAACCTACGCACAGGGCTACCGCTTGGATTAGTCGGTTCAGCGCTAACTAGACCTCGAATCATTGAGACAACTTCCAGCAGAGCCAGCCATGGTTTTGCTGGAAGTTTCTTTTGATGGGCGGTAAATACGAGTCGCTGAGCATCTTCTCGCATCATGCAACTGTTGCTGTCCAATCTACTCGCTTCGATTAGAATACGTCGGTCACAGAAAATGATTGTGGATAGATCGCACAGAGAGGCCTTTGAGTTATGAGTATGCTGGCTGAAATTCGTCGAACGTTTTGGATCGGGTTCTTCACAGCCGGGTTCTTCACAATAGGAGCCGTCGCCAACGTTCCTATTGCGTGGCTGTCCAGCGGGCTTCTTGCTCAAGAGGGTAAGACCGCACCTGCAGACTCCGGCCCCGCCCTGGCCGATGCAAAGGATGTCGCTGCTGCTCAAGATCGTTTGAAGGCCCTGGGAAATACGGCCAAGGCAACTCTCGACGCCAGTGGAAAGCTGATTGAGATCGTTATCCAAGACGGCTCGGAGGTAACGGCCGATGATATTGAATTGTTCGGTCGCCTCAAGGATCTGAAAAAGCTGCAAGTGTTCAATTGTCGCGATCTAAACGATGCCATGGTTTTGCAGTTGGTGGGCCTCGGCAAACTAGAAGCTCTCGCCCTAACCAACACTGTGATCACCGATGAATCGGTGCAAACGATCGCGAAAGCATTCCCCGACCTCGTCGATTTGGATCTGTCATCCAACACGAACATGACAAGCTCCGTTATGAAAGTCATTACATCGATGACGAAATTGCAGCGATTGACTTTGATACAGAATCGTTTCAATGATCTGAGTGCGAGACGTCTGGCGAAATTGGAAGAACTGCGAGCACTCGACTTGCGCGGCAACATGGAAGCAGGCGATATGGCCCTCGAGGTAATCGGTAGCCTGCCCAAACTGACAGCGCTAAAGCATCGTAGCACCGCCGTGACCGACAATGGCCTTGAGCAGTTGGCGAAGAGTCAAACGCTGAATTCGCTCCTGTTGCAGGATTTCGTGATTACCAGCGAATCGGGTAAACACCTCGCGAAACTGGATAAACTGACGTCGTTGGAAATCTTCCGATGTCAAGGGTTTGGTACCGAAGGGGTGCTGGCGCTCAAAGGGATGAAGATCAACCGTCTCACGCTGCGAGATCTACCGAACATCAGCGACCCCGCACTCGAAGTGCTCACGGAGTTACCGGCCTTGAAGCGGTTGTATATCCACGAGATTGCATCGGTGAGCGATGACGGATTCAAGAACTTGCAGGGAGCAAAATCTCTCGAAGTCTTGGACTTGTGGAGTCTACCTAAGTTGACCGACAAGACCGTGGACGTTATCGCAACACTCCCTAATCTGAAAGAACTGTCGATCCGTGAAACCGGGGTCAGTGAGGCATCCGTCGCGAAGATTCTTGCGATGCCAAAGTTGCAATCGTTGACCTTCAAGAACAACGGACCGCTCTCGGATGAGAACGCCGCGAAGATCAAAGCGAAAAAATGGGCCAAGCTTGACCTCGGCTCGCCAGGTGCCAAGGACTCCGACTCGCAATAAGGGCTTGCCACTTCGACGCAAAAGCGAACCCTGGGTTTTCGCTCGAAAAGGGGCAAAATCGCAAGGAAACGCGGGGCGTATCGGCGCAGTTCGCTGTTTGCTTCGAATTCAACCCATGACATTTCGGGGGGCCCGCACTACTATGGAGCACTCCTTTGCTTTGGTAGTTTTTCCCGAATGATTTTCTGAGATGACGAAAAAGAAATCGAACACCCTGGAAAGCTGGGTTGTTGGTTTGGTTTTGCCTGTTTTGGTGACCGTGATCGGGGTCGCCAGCTTTATGTTGCTCGGCACGCAGAAGCCGAAGCAAGTCAGTGAGGACCCGTCTGATCCTCGGGTTCAGTTGGTGAAGATGCCGATCGCGAATGTCGACACGATTCGCCCCTTTACGGGCTTGGAAACACTCGACATCGCGGTTTCGGGAACCGTGGTTCCATATCGTCAAATCACGCTCGCATCGGAAATCTCGGGCCGCGTTTTATTCAAGAGCGAGGATTGTCGCATTGGTCGATATGTTCATGAGGGGGATCTCCTCTTCAAGATCGATCCCAAGGACTATCAATTGGATGTCGAGCGATTGACAGCGCTCCGCGAGTCCGAGTATGCACAACAACATGAACTCGATCAGGAATTAGCCAACGCCAATCGCTCGCTGACCTTGGCCAACGAGGAACTAGCACTGCAAGAGAAGGAACTCACACGGATCGAATCGCTGGGTTCAGGGTTTGTCAGCGAGACCGAGGTGGCACAAACACGCCGCGCGCGAATCGCCGCTGCCAACCAAGTGGTCACGGTCCAAAATCAACTTCGTCTCCTCGAAACACGACGCACTCGTATTGAGCTAGCCGAACGACTAGCGAGTGCACAACTGGAGCAGGCCAAAGCGAATCTCGAGCGTACGGAAATCAAATCGCCGATCTCCGGGGTTATCATCAGTGAATCGGTACAGGAAGACTCGTTCGTTCAAAAAGGGGCTCCACTTTGCCTCATCGAAGACACGGATCAAGTCGAGGTGTCGTGCAATCTTCGAACCGATCAATTGCTGATGATCCTGGATCAACTGGGAGAGGGTGCTGGCGGCGATCCGTCGTCACGCGTGGTGCGGTCTGCGAGTTATGAGCTACCGAAAACACCGGTTCAGATCTCCTACCGTTTGGCAGGTCGCGACGATGTTGCATATCAATGGAGCGGCCACCTAAGTCGGTATGAGGGCATTGGCCTCGATGCTCAGAGTCGGACGGTTCCTGTTCGCATCACCGTGGACAATCCACGCGATGTTCAACGCAACGGGCAGAGAATCGACGAAGATGGTAACGGTGGCTTGCCTGCCTTGGTGCGTGGCATGTTCGTCGAGGTTGCTATCCAAACCAAACCAAGGCGTTCACTGGTGCTGATTCCTAAACTGGCCCTTCGTCCAGGAGGACAGGTTTGGCGATTCGATTCCGACCCGGCCATGCTTGTGTCCAAATCCACTCCGCCGGAGGAAAACATGCCTGCCGAATCAAAGAAAGAGGATGGCATCCGCGTGAGCGATTGGGAGGTCGGCCGGATAAAGATTTATGGTGGTGTCAACTCCATCAGTTTGGTGCGAATCCCCGATTCGGGGAACGCTGAATACTGGGTCGCAGAAGCGAATGAGAACTTGGTCCCTGGGACTCGTGCAATCGTTTCTCCGTTAGCCAATATTATTGGCGACGGCAATGACCGAGTGCGCATATCCTCAGTAGGAAATCGGTAGGAGGCCACAATAGATGAACACTGCGATTCGTTGGGCAGTCAAGCATATGGCGGGGGTCAATTTCTTGGTCTTCGCCGTGCTCGTGGGTGGGTTGTTTAGTTTCTTTGGTATGCGGCGTGAAACCTTTCCCGAGTTCCAACTCGAGGTCATCTTGGTTTCCGTTCCCTACCCGGGAGCAACACCCGATGAAGTGGAAAGCGGCATTTGCCAAAAAATTGAGGAGGCTGTTCAGTCGATCTCGGGGATCAAGAAACTGACCAGCATCTGCCGCGAGGGTGGCGGCTTTACCCTCGTGCAACTCGAATCCAACGTGAAGGATGTGCAGAAAGCATTATCCGAGGTTCGCTCAGCGGTGGATCGAATATCCGTATTCTTTCCGGTACGAAGCGAAAAGCCGACCGTGGAGCAGATCACCTTTCGTGTCCCAGCAATACGCGTAGCAGTGATAGGTCCTGCATCAGGAGACAGCGGTACCGAGCAGCGACTCCGCGCACTGGCCGAAAATGTTCGGTCTCGATTGATCGAATTACCCAACGTTTCGCAGGCCCAGATACAAAATGTTAAACCGTTTCAAATCGACGTAGAGATTAGCGAAGACACGCTTCGCAAGTATGGATTAACGTTGTCGCAGGCCGCCTCGATGATCCGCAAAGAGAATCTCGAAATGCCGAGCGGTCAACTCAAGAGCGATGGCCAGGAGATTCTCCTGCGAGGCAAGAACAAACGCGAACTCGGAGATGACATCGCGCAATTACCACTGATCATGCAACCCAACGGAGTGGTTCTCAAAGTCGGCGATGTCGGACGTGTGCGAGATGACTTCGAAGATGTTTCAGCACTTAACGAAATCAATGGCCGACCTGCTCTAGTGATCACGATCGAGCGCACCAGTTCAGAGGACCTTATCAGTATCTCTGAAGAAGTTACTGCGTTCACGAAGACCCTTGATGTTCCTGACGGTTACACCGTGATGGCATGGGGCGATGAAAGTCTCGACGTGCGCGACCGTCTGCGGATGTTGCGAGTGAATGGTCTTCAGGGGGGATTGATCGTCTTCTTGCTCCTAGCCATGTTCCTTAATTTGAGGTTAGCATTTTGGGTAGCCATGGGTATCCCGATCAGCGTCATGGGGGCGGGAATTGGCCTCTATGTCATGGGGGATACGCTCAACATGTTAACCATGTTTGCGTTCCTGATGGCCGTGGGGATCGTGGTTGATGATGCCATCGTGGTTGGTGAAAACATCTACGCTCATCGTCTGATGGGGAAGTCCAATTTGCAGGCAGCGATCGATGGTGCGAGCGAAGTCCTTCCCAGCGTGTTCTCGAGTATTGCGACTACGATCATCGCATTCATGCCGCTGTTTTATGTTTCTGGGGTGATGGGTAAATTCATCGCCGTGATGCCTGCAGCGATCATACTGATGCTGATCATCTCACTGGTCGAGGCTTCCATTGCCTTGCCCGGTCACTTGTCGCATGATCCCGATCACAATGACGAGACCCTTCTGGGAAGGTTTTGGAAGGTGGTTTCGCAACCATTGTGGATCCTCGAAAAGTTCTTTGATCGTGTCTCTAGCTTTTGCAATGGCATTTTGGATTGGTTCGGCGACCACTTCTACTTGCCTACGCTCAAGATATTTTTGCGGCACCCTTTCCTTCCATTTGCTCTCGCTGTCGCTGTTGTGCTCTTCGCGGTCGGTTTGGTTCGTTCAGGAAAAGTTCCCTTCGAGTTTTTCCCAAGCCTGGACGGCAAGACGATCATTGGACAGGTCGTCTATCCCGATGGAACGCCCGTCTCGGTCACCACCGAAGCAGCGCGTCGCATGGAGCGAGCACTTCGAGACATCAGCGAAGAGATCGCGGAGGACGAAAAACAACGCGGCGTCAACAAGACGCCGGACCCCGTCGAACGAACTGCTCCACGCGGTCCCGTTATGCTCACTTACTTGCAAGTTGGGTCGGTTACGTCCGGGAATCAAGGTGCCGGGGACCGGCAATCGGGTTCGCATGTGGCCCAGGTTCAAGCCGAGTTGCACGAAGCGACCAATCGCAATGTGACCAGTGATCGACTCATTCAAATGTGGCGACAGGCCGCAGGAGTGTTCGCTGGTGCTGAGCGGGTCAATTTCCAATCGGAGAACATCGGACCCGGTGGAAAGCCTCTCGAATTCAAGATCCTTGCACCTCGAGATCGCGTTGCCGAGTTGGAATCAGCGGTCGAGGCGGCGAAAGAATCCCTCGCCAAGTATTCAGGCGTTTATGACATCCGCGACGATTCCAATCCGGGGAAAACCGAGTTTCAGTTTACGATCAAGGACCGGGCCAAGTCGCTCGGCATTCGACAAGAAGACCTCAGTGAAGCGATTCGCGCCGCCTATTACGGTGCCGAGGTGCAACGATTGCAACGAGATCGCCATGAAGTCAAGGTCATGGTTCGACATCCTGCGGAAGAACGCCGCTCGCTCGCAAGTTTCCAAGACTTGCGCATTCGTGGGGCGGACGGCGTTGAACGACCGTTAGCAGAGCTAGCAGACATTAAGGTCACTCGTGGATACTCTGAGATCAATCGACTGGATCAACTGCGAGCCATCACGGTTTCCGCTGAATTGGACACGTCCAAGGCCAACGCGGCAACCATTGCAGCGGACCTGAAGGCCAAACTGGTTCCCGAGTTGATTGCGAAGTATCCGACCCTTCGATTTCGCTGGGAAGGCCAACAGCAGGAAACCGCCGAATCCTTTAATAGTCTCGCCATCGGTTTTGTTGTAGCCATGATGGCGATGTATCTGTTGTTGGTATTCGAGTTTCGATCGTACTTGCAACCGTGGATCGTTTTGGCAATTGTCCCGTTCGGAATGGTCGGTGCTATTTTCGGTCACGCCGTGATGGGGTTGCCATTGACGTTGTTTAGCATGTTCGGAATGGTGACGCTGGCAGGGGTGGTTGTGAACGATTCGATCGTGATGGTGGACTTCATCAACCAGTGTTTGGCCAAGGGAATGTCGGTCAATGAAGCGTTGTTGACTGCGGGATCGCGTCGGTTGCGAGCGATCTTCCTCACCAGTGTTACGACGGTTGCTGGATTGTTGCCAATGCTGCTCGAGAAATCCTTTCAAGCCCAAGCGCTGATCCCGATGGCAACTAGCTTAGCTTTCGGTCTCATGGGTTCGACCGCACTGGTGCTGTTCGTCGTGCCCTTGCTGTACCGACTGTATGTTGCATTGACCTTTACGGAGGAGCAGATGGCGGGGCGTGTTGAAGAGCGAGAAGAGCCGAGCCAAGGGGGATCGCCCTCGGTTTCTGCATCGCAACTGGCGCCTGGGGTACCTTAAGCCGATCCGAAAAGAGCTACTAATGCTTGCCGCCGCCAGCTTTAGCCGCGGCATCAGCGGCCGCTTTTTCTTTATCCCCTAAGACCTTCGCCTGCTCGTCGAGCGATTTGGTGTTCACCAATCGCTGGATCTTCGATTCGGCAGCCTCATGGATCTCTTTGAGCATAAAGACCTCGACTCGCGAATCGTTTTCCTGTTGCGATTCATCCTCGGCGATACGAGGCTCAGAACTCCCTGCTTGACTCAAGCGAATGCGATGCGGATCGATCCCCTTGCCGACCAAAAACTCCAAGACGGCAAGAGAACGCTTGTAGGAAATGTTGCAGGCATCGAGATTGGCCTGCAAAGTTTTGCTGCCGCTAGCGGCCGTGTGGCCACGAATCTCGATTCGGAATTGATTCCCTTCGAGAGCTGGGAGAAGCTCCGCTAACTCCTGGAGAGCTGCGTCATTGAGCGATGTCGAGTTGAGTTCGAACGGGAGGACTTTACCCATATTGGATCGCTCTCCCTCATCGGTCATCTTTCGATGGTTGTTCTCGCCATCAGATTTTTTGGAACCGCGCGATTTGATGATGCGGCGACTGCCGTTGCCAACGTTGTTGGATTGGATAAGGGACTTGGCTTCGCTACCTGCGAATCTTTTACCGCCGGGGTTTCGAAAGTGTTCCGCGACGGCTTTGCGCACCTCTTCACTTTGGCTGGTAAGCCACATCACCATGAAGAAGGCCATCATGGCGGTAACGAAGTCCGCGTAAGCAACTTTCCATGCACCACCTCCCTTACCGGCCATGGATTACACTCCCCCGGTTTCAACGGACTTGAACATCTTCTCCAACTCCTCGGACGAGGGGCGAACATCATGCTCGAGACCGCGTCGACCGGTTTCAATAGCCATCTTCGGCTGCATACCATTGAAGAAGTTCTGTAGGATCGTGCCGATCGTTTTGAAGTAACACGATTCCGCGTGTCCGATGATTTCCATCTTTCCGACCAACGGAGCGATGAAGCCGTAGGAAGCGAGAATCCCCAAGAAGGTACCTACAAGAGCAGCACCAACCTTGTGGCCGATCTCCTCGGGAGGTCCATCGATGTGTCCCATCGTGATCACGATCCCGAGAACTGCTGCGACGATCCCGAATCCAGGGAGCGCATCGGCGGTCTTGCTGAGAACAAGAATCGGATGGTGATGTTCCTCGTTCATCGCGTTGATTTCGATATCCATCAGGTTCCCGATATCTTCGGGACGAATCGATCCGTCGATCACAGGTCCGAAGGCACCTTTGATGAAGTCCGTCGCGTGATGGTTGGCGACGAGCTTAGGGTACTTGGCGAATACCGAACTCTTTTGAGGGTCGGAAACGTGGGCTTCTAGTGCCAGCAACCCATCGCGTCGTGCGATACGGAACAATTCGTACAGAGCGCAGAATGTCTCCTCGTAGGTTTTGGCGCTATAGGGTGACCCTTTGATCGCTTGGATCATTCCCTTCATCAGGTTTTTCAAGACCGGCCCAGGGGACATAATGATCAATGCCCCGAGCGATGCTCCACCAATGGTGAGGATTTCCGAAGGGTGAATGAGGGATTCCACGTGGCCGCCAGCCCACATAAAGCCTCCCAAAACACATCCGGTTACGATCAAGCAACCTACGATGACGACCATTTTTTTTCCTCAGGTTGGAAATACATCTGTCCGAGCTATATAGCTCGCCTGAGGACCATGACAAAGAATTCAGCGTTTTGCTGGAGCGAAGCCTGTTGGCGAATTGGAAAGTTGCGCTGGTTGTTCCGATTGTGATGATCGCGCTTGCTGTGGGAAGGCGAGAAACCACCTTTCGCGTGACCAACGGTCTGCATCGCACATAGGAGCAGATTGCAAGCCGGAAGACGGGATCTCGCGTACGAACGACATTCCCCATGTCTGTTCGTCCCATCGAATCGAATCGACATCTACCGAGCGATTCTCAGGTTTGGCTGCAAGAGTGACCGCATCGGATGCTTGGCGAGGCATCGCCGTGAATTCACTGGGGGGAGTAGGAATTAGACTAGCCATGGGGATTGCAATTTCCGCGCTCCAGGTCGCATGATCCTCGGTAACGGCGATAAACCACTCCGGGTTCCACCACGACATGTCGTTGCACTGGTCCAGTGTCTCCCCATCGCTATCCCACGCTAGTTCGAACCATGTCGAGTAGTCGCGATCCAAGTCCAATCGAAATCGGATATGGTCTTTTTCCGTATCGAGCGAGTCACGTGTTCGCTGAGGGTTGCTTCTCGCGGTAGCTTTCCCTTTGAGCGAAGCGTTCAGACCATTGGGCGATTTCCATGAACGACTGTGAATGAAAAGGAAATCCGCATCGCGTGCAATGCGGATCTGAGTCTTTGGGCCATCTTCCGACCAAGTGCTTGCCAGTTCCATTACCGATTCGTCTTTCCAACAGCTCTCCTCATCGCGTCCATCCAGGAACGGTCGTGAGTTGATCCAAGGGATCGAAGTCGAAGGTGTAACCATCGGTTGTTTCGTGATCAGTTGCTGCTCCTGAGCGAGAAGTTGAGTCCATCCGGATAATCCTGGATGCTGTGGAGGCCAGAACACACTGTCCTTGCGATCTTCCAACGGGGTTCCGCGGATCAGAGCCCTGGATCGATAGCGTGATGCGATGAGCCACGCCCATTCCGGTTCCGCACGGCGCGGTTGCCAGGCCTCCGGCCATCGTGACAGCAAACGTGAAAACGTATCCATTCCTCGTAGCTTCGCGATCGAAGTTACTCTCGCCGCCGAATCAAAGTTGGCGAGAGCGACCGAGCTGCCCGTTGAGAAAGGTGACGAGTGAGCGCTGGTGGTTGACGCAGGAGCCCGGGAGGATCCTTTCTTCGCTGCATCCAGCGCTATCCACTGATCTTGAATGATCCGATGGACTTCCGCACTTCCGAAGTAAGTCATGAGTTCGTGGAACGCGCGTTCGGCCATCGGACCTTCGCCATCCTTCTCGATGATCATATTCAACGCCGAGTTCCATCGATGCCAGTTGCCAATGCGACGTGAATCAACAGCGGCTCCCCAAAGGCAAGGGATCAATACATCGTTCGGCAGTTCCTTGCCAAGTTCGACCAGTGCATCATCCCATGCATTCTCTACCCAAACACCCGCGCCGCGTGTTGACGAAGCCTGCGCTATCCGCGCCGGAGCATTGGAAGCTGCTACCAAGCTCGACATTTTGCGTTTCACTGATCGCGTTTCAATCAGGCGAGTTTCCCGATCGAGGATCATGCCATCTAGAGGATGCTTGATACTGACCGTGCGCTGCGTCGATATTCGATAGGTCGACCGTATGCTTATGGGATTCGAATAACCAAGCTCGTTTTCATCCAAAAAGCGACTTGGATGCATCGCTTCGCTCAGCAGCATACCGCTTGCGTTCAGCAGCATCGTAGGGGCGAAAGTTAACCCACCCGATTCCTCTCCTCGCAGCAAGACTCGCTGGCAATTCCACTCAGGAATTTCGATGCCACTTTCCTGGCTGAAGCAACGATAGTTCGGGGATGCGGCCAGCCTTATGGCTTGCTGGGTTGCGACCGCAGTGGCTGCTGTCAGCGAATGTTTGGACGAGGTATCCTCCACCACGATAACATCCGGACGCAAGCACCGGATCTCGAGAACGAGTTTCCGGATTAAGTCGCTGCGAATGGGATCTGGAGTCTGATAGTAACCGAGATCCGTGGAACGGATTCCAGTACGTAGATTTCCAACCGGAAACTCAGTCAACACTACGGCGCTTTCAAGCCCTATTTGCCTACCAACTTCCGCAACGCGTTCATGAGCTTCGGGGCGATGGGATCTTCCACCTTGGAGATCCTGTTGATGGACGACGATTGTACCAGTGCGACGCTGGGATTCGTGGACGACATAAGCCATCAGGTCCCAAGGAATTGTTTGCTCGGTCGATGCGATGGATTGGCAAGCAACTCGCGATCCACTCTGATGGCAATCGATCCAAGCTATGCCACTGTTGCGTGATAATTGAATCCGGCCGAAATCTCCACATGTCATCAGGATGTTTTCATCCAGGGCATGGATCGCTTGAAGGCCAGCGGCATGATGAGTCGAGGAAACACGCCAGTTCGCACCGCCATCCTTACTGTGCCAGACAACCGACCCCGGCATCCCAATCAACCAGATCCTGGAGCCCTGTATCGCAGCATCGCGAAAATGCATTGAGTCATGGTCCGATTCATTCCCGGGTAGGGAAACTCTGGTCCACTGCATCCCATCTTGCGAAAAGAATAGTTGACCATTGTCACCTCCGACCCACCAACCCTGTGAACAAGCTTTACAGAAACGGAGTGGGCGAAAGGGATCGATGACCATCGCGCTGGGGTGAAACTCCATACCGTCATTGGAAAAGAAAACGGCACCTGTGCGATCGATAATCATCGTGCGTCCCAAGTTGTCCACCGATGCACATCGAAGATGCCCCGAAGGCGTGGGTCGCGCGCTCCAGGTCTTCCCGCCATCCATCGTCTCGAATAAGGAGGATTGCCAATGATCCGACCAATCACCCCAAGCAATCCAACGCCGATGCTCCAACTGCTGAAGGCCCAGCAAGCGTGGAAGAGCGACGGTCGAGTTGCGAGCCCAAGTCTTGCCGTCATCCTGGGACAGTTCGACGATTCCTTCACTGCGTCCTGTGACCAAATCGATTCGACCACCGACAATCAGACCACTTCGCGGGCTATCGCCCAAGGATGCTGCAGCATCAAAACCAATCGCGAAATAGGTGTGTGTACCTCGATTACCTATGCTGCTCCACGACTTCCCTCCATCCTCGGATCGAAGAATCAAGCCGCGATCCCCCACTGCAAACGCTCGGTCGATATCCAATAGGACACAAGCGTTGAGTGCTCCATCGGCTATCCCCGACTGTCCTTCCGTGGCATGCGAGTGACTCGGCAATACGATCCACACCCATGCACAGACCCACCGCACCGCCCACGAAATGGACCGGCGCAACAACTCCGCACCTCGAGCACGAACTGGATTCTCCCCCCGATCGATTGCCACGGCATCCTTCCTTGAACGCTGCTTTCAGAACGATCCTCTGCGTAAGATAGGAAAAATGGCTGGTGCGCCGCTAGTGGGAATTCCGAGGGTTATCCCATCCATTTCCCATCTTGAGAATGCCGGGTTGTTTTCGTGCCTCGAAATAAAAGCCGAAGGGCGCGAGCCCTCGGGTTGGAAGCGTGGCAGACATGGCAGTGTGCGAGTGCGCTTCGACCCGGATGCTCGCGCATCTCG
>CAYXFO010000046.1:16031-17119 GCA_964464255.1 uncultured Pirellula sp. | reverse complement strand
CGCCATCAAGCATTGGCGGCCGAAGTTCTCGGTGATCGGATCATCGATCCCGTACAATCGCAACGTCGCTTCGCTCTCGCCAGAGATGTCTTGAATCTCCGGCATCGACGACTGCATGCGGTAGGCTAACTCGAACGAGCCGAGTCGACCCTCGAGCGAAGCCTCAAGCGGATTCGCCCGAGCATATTCATCGTTCATCCGCGCGAGCAGATCCATCTGAGATCGCTGATCGGCTAGGTTGCGGCGTTTGGGAACGATATGATTGACGGCGGCTTGCGATGCCGGAAGGCTGGCGTTGCCGATCGGTGTCCCCTGGCAATAAGTCGGCAGGAACGCGGCTCCCCAATTGTTCACGCCGCCATGCGCTAACGTGGGACAAATCGTCACAAACGCAGGGAGGTCCTGATTCTCGGTCCCCAAGCCGTAGGTCACCCAAGCGCCAAGGCTTGGTCGAACGAATTGATCGCTACCGGTATGGATCTTCAGCAACGCGCCACCGTGCGCGGGATTGCTGCCGTACAGCGAGCGAAGCACGCATAATCGATCGGCATGCTTGGCGACGTTCGGGAACAGTTCGCTGACGCTCAATCCGCTTTGTCCATGCTGATGGAATTTCCAAGGACTCTTGAGCAGATTCCCTTGCTGCGCAAACACAACACGTGGCAATTCGAACGGAGGGGGCTTGCCATCATCGCGTTGCAGCAGCGGTTTAGGATCAAACGTATCGATATGCGAAGGGCCACCCTTCATGAACATGAAGACGATCCGCTTGGCACGCGGAGAAAAATGAGGCTGGCGAGGAGCCAAGGGGTTCGACCCTTGCTGACGGCCCTCTTCGGCCGATGCATTGTGCAACATCGAGTGAAACGCCAGACCGCCGAAACCGAGCGCTGTGCTCTTCAACCATCGTCGCCGGGCCGCGACCTGTTGCATCTCGTGCGGTTGGCTGTTGTCAAACATGCGGTCTCTCACTGGATATAGATGCTCTCACTGGATGTAAAAGAACTCATTGCAGATCAGCAGATTATGTGCGAGCATCTCCCACCGTGTTGCTGATGGAGATGTTGCTGATGGAGATGTTGCTGATG
>CAYXFO010000046.1:7109-15931 GCA_964464255.1 uncultured Pirellula sp. | reverse complement strand
TGTTGCTGATGGAGATGTTGCTGATGGAGATGTTGCTGATGCGGGATCGACTGCGGGTACCGAGGGTTCGCTTACGAATTTCAAATAGAGTTCCCGCTCTCGCTCGTTCGCGGTCCGGCCGATGGTTTGCATCATCAACCAATCGATCCGATCGACCGGAAGGCTCGCTGCCTGTTCGCTTTGACGTGCGAGTGTGCTGGCAGCGTCCAGTAGCCAATCGGCATTCATCAGGAGCAATGCCTGAGGGGCGACCGTAGTCGTTTGACGATCTCCGCCCGGCATCGTTGGATCGGGGAAATCGAATTGCTCGAGGAGGGTGAACAAGTGATTGCGGATCACTGGCAGAAAGACCGTGCGCCGCACACTTTCGTAACGGGTATGATCGATCGATGTGTGATCAAACACGAATTGCCGATTTCGCAGCGGGACCGATTTGCCCCCCATTTGCAAATCCAATACCCCAGCGCGGGCAAGGACAGAATCCCTCGCTTGTTCCGCATCCATGCGTTGCATACGGAATCGCCAAAGAAGTGTATTTTCGGGATCGACAACGAGTGCCCGCTCAGGCGATTCATGATGCGATTGCATTTGATACGTGCTCGAACTGAGAATCAACCGATTGAGTTCCTTGATCGACCAACCCGATTCGATGAACCATCGGGCGAGGTAATCGAGCAGTTCCGGATGCGAGGGTCGGTCTCCTAGTTGGCCGAAATTTTCGGTCGATGCGACCAATCCGCGTCCAAAATGCCAACGCCACACGCGATTGACGATCACGCGCGCGGTCAACGGATGTTCGGGACTGGCCAACCATCGGGCCAATTCGAGTCGACCACTACCTCGCCGCGAAAAGATCGGCTTGCGATACGGATCGCGCATCACTTCGGGAAACCCTTTCTCGATCCGTTCTCCTAGTTGGCGATGGCTTCCACGGATATGAAGCGGGATACCGTCCACGACATCGCGATCGGCAACTCCCATGACCGAGGTCGCATCGGGTGCTGCACTTTCGAAGATCCTCGCCTCGTCGGCCAAGGCATGAAGTTTGGTGATTGTATCTTCGTCGAGGGCATGTTCCATCTTGGCTGGGATTGCGAGGAAACCTCCTGGATCCTGCAGCGCCAAGCGAACCGATTCCATGGCCGCATCCGGTAGCTTCGATGTGTTGGGATCCGTTTTCTTGGCTTCATCCCATGCCGTCTTCACGGAACTGAAGAGGGTTTCGTAGTGGCGGCGGATGCCATCGATGTCGCCTTGAGCAGCCATCGTATGCCACGGTTCAAACATCGGATCCTCGCGATGAAACTCAACGTGCCGACGGCAGTGGCTGAGGACACGCGGATGGAGCCCCTCTCCTTTGCCCGCTTCGCTCCACTGAGTCAGTGTCGCCTCGGGTGGAAGCATCGCCGCAACCGCGAGATAACATGCCGCCTGTGAACGGACGCGATCGCGAAGCTGTTGCATGGCGGCTCCCTTGGCAGAGTTGAATGCCCCCTGCTTTTTGGCGATCTCGGCATCCACTTCCTTGAGTTTCTCTCGCTCTTCGCTGGTCGCATAAGAAACTTCGTTCCAATGCTTGATCGCGCCAAAGTTCGTGTCGCCGAACGTTTTGGTCCCCTTGAAGATCGCGGCCATCGCGTAGTAATCCCGCTGCTTGATCGGATCGAATTTATGATCGTGGCATCGGGCACAACCGATCGTCATTCCCATGAACGATTTTCCTAGCGAGTCGAGTTGCTCGTCGATGGTGTCCATCACGAGCTTGTCTCGGTCGGGCTCGGCCAGAACCTTGGCCCCCAACACGAGAAATCCTGTGCCAGTAGTCGATTCGCGATCGGCATCGGGCAACAAGTCGCCGGCGATCTGCTCTTCGACGAAGCGATCGAACGGTTTATCGGCATTGAAGGAGCCGATCACATAATCGCGATATCGCCATGCGTTTCCATAGGCGATGTTCTCATCGAGACCATTGGAGTCGGCATACCTTGCCACATCGAGCCAATGCCTGCCGAATCGAACTCCGTATTGCGGAGAACTCATGCAACGATCGATCGCCCGCTCATGCGTCCCCGGTGCAGTGTCTTGTTCAAAAAGTTGCCATTCTTCGACGGTCGGAGGGACTCCGGTCAGATTCAACCATAGACGGCGAAGCCAATCGCGCCGCGATGCAGGAGGTGCGGGTGTCAGTCCTTGGCTTTCCAGTTTCGACAGAATAAAGGAATCGATCGGATTCTGAACCCATTCGACACGCTCGACCGATGGGATCGGAGGATCGCTCAAGGGCTGCATCGACCAAAAAACGCGGCCCGCATCGATACTCATCCCGGTCAACGGAGCAGGGTTGTCAGTAACCGGGTCGCGCGGATCGAAGGCTCCCGCAGCAACCCATTGCTCCAGTGTCGCAATCTCGTCGTCGGGCAAGCGGCCCGAGGGAGGCATCTGCAGATCGGCGTTCGTGTAGCGAACAGCGCGGATCATCAAGCTCGCATCGGGTTTCCCTTCGACCAGTGCTGGACCCGTGTCGCCCCCGCGTCGAAATCGGTCCCGATCATCGAGCCGCAGACCGCCGTTGATTTCCGAGCCGGAGTGGCATTCGTAACAGCGCTCGACCAGGATCGGGCGGATCTTCTTTTCGAAAAACTCGACTTGCTCCGCAGATAGTGCAGCGGGTGCCGCAGTGTCTTGGGCCGAGGCGATGTGACTGGGAATCAGACCGAAGAGTGTCGCGAGGAATACGACCGACTGCGATGACCAGCCCTGCGTCATAAAACGCGGTTGGGTTGCTGCTCGCGGTGGGTATCGAAGCATGATGGGGCGAAACGTCTCATGGAGGGTGGGATCGACACTCAATTGTAACGCGCAAACAGCTGTAACGCGCAAACAGCGCCTGTCATATTTCCTCGTTATATTTCCTCGATAGGCTGAGCCCCGCGTTGGCGTGATAGCTGGAGAATCGTGCTCTCGGAGTCTGTGTCGGGCATGCGATAGGATACCAAACGCCGGAGATCGACCCCTTTGAGCAATCCGCGATGACGAGCCTCGCCCCGTTCCTCGACCCATTTGGGGCCTTTGATAGCAAGCAAGCGTCCGATTTTATGCCAATCTTCCTTGAGCCAACCGCACAGGCGAGCCAACGGGCCGACCGCTCGAGCGACCAACGAATCGTAGCGAAAATCCTCGAGCACTTTGGTCACACTTTGCGGATAGACCGGCACTTTCAATCCCAAGTCATCGACGATTTGCTCCGCGACCCGGGCCTTCTTAGCAACGCTGTCGCAAAGTGTCACCTGGATATCCGGTCGCAGGATCGCGAGCAAAATACCTGGAACTCCGCCTCCGGTTCCGATATCGAGAACCTCTTCGTTCTGGGCCAGGTGGCTTGCCAGCATGACGCTGTCGAGCATGTCCCGTTTGACGAATCGATCCGGATCGGTGTGTCGGGTCAGATTGATCTTCTCATTCCAATCCCAGACCAACAGGCAGTATTTTGCGAGCTGCGGCCAAGCATCGTCGGGCACGTCGGCAATATCGATCGATTGCGAGATGGTTCTCAGTTCGCTGGCGAGTGCTTCGGGGGTGCCGCGATACGGAACGGTGCCGCGATACGGAACGATCGTGGGCCGGTCATCGGGCGCATCCTGGGATGCTTCGTCCGGAATATTGTCGGTGGGAGGATGAGTCATGTCGTCTAGTGTAACTGGTGCAGATGTATTTTTCCTAGGAAACGGCATAATGTGTCGATCGGCAGGCAACTGCCTAGCCATGGAGTTGGAATTTCGTTATTCGCGCTGGAGCTTAGATCCCGGTGACTTTGCCAAACGAGAACCCGTCTGAGGGGACGCACAAGAACTTTATCGAAGTCGAGATCGAGAAGGACTTTGCGACCAAGGAATCGCTTCGGGGCCGAAGCTTGATGACCCGATTTCCACCGGAACCCAACGGGTATTTGCACATCGGTCATGCCAAGAGCATCTGCCTCAATTTCGGATTGGCCCAGCGATATGGCGGTAAATGCAACCTGCGATTCGACGATACCAACCCGACCAAAGAAGACCAGGAGTACGTCGACTCGATCATGCGCGACGTGCAGTGGCTGGGTTTCCAATGGGACGGCTTGTTCTATGCGTCCGATTATTTCGATCAACTGTATGAGTGGGCGGTCCAGTTGATTCGCGAGGGGCATGCCTATGTCTGCGATCTGGACGCGGAGGCGATGCGTCAATACCGAGGGACGCTGACCGAGCCAGGACGAAACAGCCCGTATCGCGATCGATCGGTGGCGGAGAATCTCGATCTGTTCGAGCGAATGAAGCGAGGCGAGTTTCCTGACGGAACTCGAACGTTGCGAGCCAAGATCGACATGGCGTCCCCAAACTTGAACCTGCGCGATCCGGTCATGTACCGGATCCTGCATTCGCACCATCATCGAACCGGTGACAAGTGGTGTATTTACGCCATGTACGATTGGGCCCATGGCGAGTCCGACTCGATCGAAGGGATCACTCACTCGATTTGCACGCTCGAGTTTGAGAACCATCGACCGCTCTACGATTGGTTTTGCAAGACGCTGCGGATTTACCATCCTCGCCAGATGGAGTTCGCACGGCTGAATCTTTCGTACACCGTAATGAGCAAACGCAAGCTTCTGCAGTTGGTGACCGAAGGGCGTGTAACGGGTTGGGACGATCCCCGCATGCCGACCATCAGCGGTCTACGACGCCGCGGCTATACACCGGAGAGCATTCGCAGCTTCTGCGAAACCATCGGTGTTGCTCGATTCAATGGCACGATCGATGTCTTGGTTCTCGAGAACGCAGTGCGCGAGCACCTCAACCAAATCGCCAATCGTTACATGGCGATCCTCGATCCGATCAAGGTCGTGTTGACCAATTATCCCGAGGGGCAAACCGAAGCATTGGAAGCGGTCAACAATCCCGAAGATCCCTCGGCGGGAACGCGGCAATTGCCCTTCTCCCGCACATTGTTCATCGAGCGCGAGGATTTCATGGAGAATCCGCCATCGAAGTATTTCCGATTGAAGCCCGGCGGAGAGGTGCGACTGCGATACGCGTACATCATCCGTTGCGATGAAGTGATCAAGGACTCATCGGGGAAAGTGGTTGAGCTTCGATGTTCGTACGATCCGGAAACGCGAAGCGGCAGCGGGGCAGCGAGCGAGCGGAAGGTGAAGGGTACGATCCATTGGGTCAGCGCGTCGACGGCTGCCTGTTGCGAAGTCCGTTTGTACGATCGGTTGTTTCAATCCGAGAATCCGGAGGAAGCGGCCGAAGGGAAGACGTTCTTGGACAACATCAATCCCAACAGCGTGACGAACATCGTCGCCGTGGTGGAACCTGAGCTTGCTCGTCAATCGCCAGGTACCCGCGTTCAATTCGAACGCAACGGTTACTTTGTAGTCGACGAGATCGATTCGCAGCCCGACAAACCCGTCTTCAATCGAATCGTAACCCTGCGAGACTCCTGGGCCAAGATCGCCAGCAAGTGACTAAGACGAACTGAGCATCGTTGGAATGCCGCTCCGAGGGCAAATTCATGCCGCGGATCCGATCGTGATATAGTGCCAATTCGCGGATGGCTCGCTGTACGGAGACAACTCCACGGTTCCTCATCTTACGAATCTCTGTTTCTTGATCCCTGAACATGCCCGACCAACCCCCACCGCAGGAACCTCGAAAACTGGCGGCAGATGGCGTCGCAGAGCCCAACGATGCCACCGAGACCTCGGTGGAAGGGTCTCCCTCGCAAACGATCCATCCGGATTCGATTCGCGAGGCGGCTACACTCGCTCCTCCCGCGCACGGTGTGACGGCTCCCTGGTCGAAGCCTCAATCGTCTGAAGAGGCTGCTACGCTGTTGCCTCCTCCCGGCGGGTCGTTCAGTCAGACCGAACTGCCTGCTGCAAGCACTTGGATCGACGCGGATCATCAAGGTACCAAGTGGGGGTCCTACCACCGGGTCGAATCGGTGGGGAATTGGCGATTCGGTGAACTGTTTCACGCCGAGCATCTGCAACTTCATCGCAAGGTGTTGTTGATTGTTCTCTCGCCGGAATGGTCTGCGAATCCGGAGATCAAATCATGGTTTGTTGAGACAGCCAAGTCGGTCGGAAGCATCCAAGACCCACATCTATCCGCCGCAATACTCGAATTCGGCATGCATAACGAGGCGATCTACATCGCCACTCCACTCCCTGGCGATTCCGCAGTCGAGTTCTATCGAAGACGCGCAACGCAAGCGATCTTTCCCAAGGAGAGCGATCCAATCTGCGATGCGTTCATCCGACTGCTGCGTGGAGTGAAGGGGATGCACCAAGCAGGGATTTCCCATGGTGCGATCCAGGGGGGCAGTCTATTCCTCTCAAATGCTGCTGACGGAGTTCGCTTTCTCCCGTTTGCCTATGGCATACCGCAGGCGGCGTGGATAAATTTGGAGAAGAAGATTCCTGTTCAGCCGAGCAATGCGTTCGCATCGGATTATCAAGCCCTAGCGTTGGAATTCATCCGACTTCTCTTGGGCCATCGCAGTTTGTCGATGCCCGCCAAGCCAAGTTTACGATGGTTGCGACGAACACTCCCTTTCATCTCTCCGAAATTGGCAAAGCTGTTGGTTCAAATGTCGCGCCGTGGTCTGCGGTTCCAAGACGTCGAGCCCACGCTGAAAAAGCTCGATCCGGTCCGTCGTGAAATCCTCGTTCCAGTCTCGTGGGGGACTCGGTTTCTACACTTGATTTTCGAGGTAGGTCTTGCGATTTTTTTGTCGTTCGCTTGGTTTATGGGTATAGGGCTTCTTGCCCTCCTAGCTGCTTCTACGTCCACAAGTCCGGGTGGGCAAACGGATCCAACCTCGGCTCCGTCGCTATGGTTTGGATTTGTTATTTTGCTACCGTGGATTATCCTTCCGGCAATCTACTTGTTCTGGGAACCCATTTTCAACACCACGTTTGCCAGACAATCGCTTCAGTGCCAACTGATCGACATCTATGACGGAAGACCTGCCGTTTGGCGTCGCTTTGTCCGATCATTTTCACGCATGGGGCTTTGGCTAGTTATCTTCTGTGTCCTTTGGTTTTCTGTTTACTACTTGTACATCGTTGATAATCCAGGACTGTTTTCGTTACTTCTTATCTATCCAACTCCACTTATCGCAATGTGCCTCGTCTATGCGACCGCGCCTCTGTTCGGAGGCGTCCCTTTCCATGATTGGATATCGGGGACACGCTGGGTCCAATTTAGGCGAGTGGATGATGGCCATTCCATTGCGATCGCCGATGCTCAGAGCCGAGGCCAGACGCTTCTGAGCGAGAGTTCCACGGATTCCGCTGAGGGGACTGAGGCGGAGACGATCGGTGATATCCAACTGCAACGCGAACTCGGCCAAGGTGGGATGGGAACCGTGTATCTCGGCTACGATCGCGTTCTCAATCGCTCCGTCGCAGTCAAGGTGACGATGGCCGGGGAGCATGAATCGAGGGAAGCTATCGAGCGATTCCGTCGGGAAGCGAAACTGGCAGCAAAACTCGACCACCCCAACATCACCAAGGTGTACCGCGTAGGAATGTGGAAGAACCAGCCCTTCATGGAAATGGAGTATGTCGACGGGGAAACGTTCCAGCAGGTCGTCAAACGCGATGGTTCAATTTCTGTTGAACAAGCATGGAGTTGGATTCTCCAGGCCGCGATCGGACTGCGTGAAGCGGCCAACCAAGGGGTCGTGCACCGAGATATCAAGCCATCGAACTTGATGGTCTCTAGAGAAGGGTTGGTCAAGGTCATGGACTTCGGCATTTCGAAGTCGGTCGACGAGGAGCAGGAACCGGATAAACCCGAATCGCCCAAGATGAGCGAGTCGCTAACCAATGTGGAGCCATGGCTAGCCGATGTACTCGATCTGGATGACCCAAATGCGACGCGCATTGAATCGGAGAAACCTATCGCTCCATGGATGAAAGCAGCCCTTGAGAACAATCCTTCGCTGACCCGAACCGGTGCCATGCTGGGAACACCGCAGTACATGTCACCGGAGCAGGCGCAGTGCAAACAAGTGGACGCCCGAAGCGATATCTACTCGTTGGGACTGACGCTTTACTACCTGCTCGCGGGTCGTCCGGCGTTTGAGAGCCCCAGCATGTACGATTTGCTGATGCGGCAATGCTCGGAGCCACCGCCACCCTTGGACGGCCCATTGCTTGGCGACAAGCAGCGCGAGGTGCTCGAACGCATGATCGCAAAGCGCCCGGAGGATCGGTTCCAAGATTACCAGCAACTGATCGATGCCTTGCAGGCAACGCAAGCCCCCGAGGACCGCGTTCCAGGTCGGAACCGCCGAATGAATGCATCGTTGATCGATGTCGTCGTTCTGTCGACAGGTCACGCTTTATTCGGGATCTTCGATCCTACGTTAGAAAACTGGGCTTGGACAAGGTGGGTATGGATCGCTGTGAACGTCTGCTACCTCTTCGCAATTCCTTGGTTCTTCGGACGAACGATACCGCAAAGTCTTTATGGTCTAGTGGTCCAAACTAAGAAAGGAGCGATTCCGCACTGGTTCCGCGTGTCGCTTCGCCAGTTTGCAAAGTACGGCCCCTATCTAGTTCTTCTCTATTTCATGAACCAAAGCATGTCATCGGAGTATCAACGAACAGGACTGGAATATCAGTCTGTTTTCTTTATTTTTTCCTTTCTCATCTTTTTGTCGATGGCATCATCCTATTGGATCGTCTCCTATTTTTGGATCAAAAATGACGATAGCAATCGTCGTGCGATCCATGATCTTCTCGCGGGAACACGGATCGTCTACCGGCC
>CAYXFO010000046.1:0-7009 GCA_964464255.1 uncultured Pirellula sp. | reverse complement strand
GCAATCGTCGTGCGATCCATGATCTTCTCGCGGGAACACGGATCGTCTACCGGCCGCCGTCTGGAAACAAATCGAAATCACGCCGTTCCTTCCGCGCCCGGGAGGAAGCATGACTACGAATACAGTTGGTAGTTCCCGACCGCTTCGAATGCGTTTTCGATGTGACGGAAGATCGGACGACGCGTCAGTTCGTCGAACGTCACCTCGATGACATCGGCCCGGCCCGAGGTGTCCAGCAGTCCATGCCGCTTGCAGTAGATCAACGCCGTCTGCGTGATCTTGCGCTGCTTCTCTTCATCCACCGCATCGGACGGACCGCCCGCGTTCTCCCATGCCGAACCCCAGGTCTTCACCTCGACAAAGACTACGTACTGATCTCTCCACGCAGCAATCAAATCGATCTCGCCAACCTTGGTTCGAAACGATCGCTCGAGGATACGGTAACCGCATCGCTCCAAATAGATTGCAGCCAGCCGCTCACCATACTGACCTGTGGTCTCCCCAATCGATTGAATTGGATACGGACGACTCCGTTGCCATTTCGACCATGCAGCATGCATTCTCTGCCGCGCTCGGACCAGAGCATTGCGGACCGATCGACGGTAGTGTCGATCAAGCATCCGTGTCCATTGAAAAGCCTGCGCCGTCGAAACCATACTGCGATCGCTTGATACCCATCCTTGAAAACATAACTCAGCATCAGTTGCAAAGAGAATCGCCTACGCGAAACCTCGAAAACCGCGGCTATTGCCAACGCGGCTGGTGATGTTCTGGCAGGCTCTTCGATACTCAGTATAACGCGCTCGAAGAGACTGCGTTACTGCGAGCGATCAATGCATTGCCAGATCCTGATGCTCTCGGCGGGGACACTCACGTCCATGACTCGACCGCCACTCAATGTCCCCTCCGGACCTGCAACCCCTCGAATATGATCCACTCGCTGGCCATCGCAAATCATCGGCCAGAAACTTCCCTCCAGAGAGACCTTTTGAAAGATTGCTGGCTTTTCGGAAGTGTTCACCAGGACCAGATAACGATTAGCAACCACATAACCCAGCAGATGCGGATCACTCGGCAAAATCCATCGGTAATAACCATCCGCAGGTTTCTCCGCGATTCGGAATACTGAACCCTCATCGCTCATCCGCAACGCGATGAGACCTTTCCAAAATGCATGCATTCCGTCGTAAGGCAATCCGCCTTTTACATCCATGCCCAGATTGTCCCAAAGGAACTGGTTCGGAGTGCGCACATTGGTGGTATCTCGCTGGCCATGAAACGCGAGCGGACCACTTGCGGTGTGGAAGACTTGTTCGGCCTTGCCCGCCAGCCCCTTGGTCCGCAGAAACTCACTTCCCCCGTGTAGCACGATCGGACCAAGAGACGTCATCAGCAATCCTGCCGCGATTCGATACGGACCCTCATCGACACCCATGCGGCCATCCCAATCTTTGCTTGCGAATTGATCGGCGAGGGTCCAGTTGTCGTGGATATCGAGGTAGTTGATCCCATGAAGCGGCGTGGGCTCTTCGTCGTAATCGTTGAGCAGGCCGCGCATTGCGGATGGACGCATGCTGGTATCGCCGCCAGCGAACCCGCGAGACTTCTTCTTATCGACTGGATCGGAAACCGGACCCTTGAAGGCGTTGCGAGCATCGTCTTGAAAGAAGGTGATCGGAGCATCCTTTTTATACCATCCCCAGTCGGGCGATCTAGCCACTTCGCGATCGCTCGGAGCAATCCACGGTTCCCCATAGATGATCGTATCTGGCGGCAGTGCTTGCTTGAGCTTAACGAGCGTCTGCTTATCGATTTGGCCAGCCAGATCGATTCGGAAGCCATCGATCCCCAACTCCTCGATGAGCCCTTTGCACTGATCGATCAGCCACCGCTGGACCATAGGTCGATCTTCGAATTTCACTTCATTGCCGTACGGTCCGATGTGTTCGAGTTGATCGTTGGTTCGATAGTAATAATCGGTATCGATGGCACCAAAGTTGAACAGGTAGTTCCGCCCATCCATGTTCTCGCCGGTGTGGTTGGGAACAAGGTCCACGATGACGGCGATCCCTCGCTCATGAAAGGCTTCGACCAGATCTCGAAACTGTTCCCGTTCCGCGCCGGGCTCTGTACCGCGCACGCGATACCGAGACTCCAGCGCAAAAGCATGGGTCGTTCGATATCCCCAATCGTAGTTCTCGCTATCCACTCCTTGTTCTTTCATGAAGGGGACTTTCCCGAACGCTGCCTTCCATTCGGAATCGGGATAGTGCAGGAATTCTTGCACCGGCATCAGATGCACGACGTTGATTCCGAGGTCCACTAAGTGATCAAAACCGATCCGTTCCCCGCGAGCGTTCTTCAAGCCTTGGCGAGCCATCGCGGCAAACGTTCCGACTTCGTTGGCATCGACTGGCAGGCGACCGGTAAAGTCTTGGACATGCACTTCGTAGGCGACAACATCCTTCATCGCGGGTCGTCCGTTCGGCAGCGGCTTGGCTGGTCGCGTTGCTCTCCACACGCGAGCCTTGCCAAAGCTGTCGAGGCTGACTCGGGCGTAGGGGTCGGTGATATGAACCGGATGGGATTCATGGAACTTGTTTCCCTTCTCCACGGGTCCATGCACGGTCATGTCGTAGTAGATGCCGTGCAAGTCACCGTCGACCATGGCTTCCCAGATTCCCTGCGGCTTCGAGGTCATATCGATGGTCTTCCACGCTTGTGCTGGAGTATGATCGGCTTCCTTGTAGAGATACAGTCCCACCCGCTCCGCCCGCGGCGCGAAGATGCGAAACACAGTACGGCTGCCATCGGGAGCGATGTTCGCACCCAACGGCTCGTGGCTGTACATGGTTCGATACCAGCCGTCCCGTTTGCACAGGCTGCGAAGTTTGTAGCGAGGATATTCCAGATAGAAAACACGGCGAGGGTCGATGCTTTGTTCCAGCGCGATCAAGGAGTCGGAGGCCGTGTTTGGAAGAACCTGAGCGATGGGAATTTCCTTTCCATCATCGCTGAACAGCCGATAGTCCTTGGGATCAAGACTCCGTTGGGCTTGATGGCCGGTCAGTCGAATCCATAGCGTGTTGCCCGTTCGTATTTCAGCGCGCAACCGAATCGGATCGATCCCATCTTCAAAAACGAGGTTGCCTCCTTCACGATTTGGAGTCTGTTCTGGAGGTTGCAACCATTCGCCTGCGTTGACTCGAAACTTGAACGGTGTCGAAGGCTCGAGGTTCGCGAAGTTTGGATTCTCGATGCGCAGCAGCCACAGCTTCGACCCTTCAGCGCGAGTCAGCTGCCATCGAGGATCCTCCATATTCTGGCTCCAAGCTCGAAACGGGCCAGTCACAACGGCTCGCGAGGGTGGTGCGATCTGGTAAGCGGTCGGATCGAAGATGAACCATGTGATCCCTTCTCGCTGCGCATACCCAGCCAATCTTTCTTCGGCGGTGAACGTATCATCTGCGGGGTTTTGGCTTGCGGAATTCTGGGCCGTTGCTTTGGGTGTCATCGACATAGTATTCATCTCAATCGCCAACGACGCAGCTACCAGCGAAGCCACGATCACACATCGAAATCGGAGAATGTTCAAGATCGCCATCGCTCGATCACTTCGGGTAAAGGATATTGGTTGACTGCGCGAATGCGTGCACGCCCCTCTCGGATTTCCCACAACCGTTGATAACCTCGCGTTACCAGGTCTTTTCGCTGGGCTGCGAAGTCTGGATCGAGGCTGTCGATAGCGAATGCATCCTCAACTGGAGCGATCGCTTCGAATCGCTCATCGGCGATGAATTGAGCGAGGGTGGGAGTGCACCGCAGATGCGACTCGGGGGCCAGATGCAGAACTTCGGGATCGATTTCGCCGATCACATAACGCAAATAGAGGGTGCTCTCGGTGATCTGGTCGACTTCCTCGCCACAGACTCGGCACAGATAGCCTTGATCGCAACGCGCCATCACATCGTGGCCTTGTGTGGGAGAGGATTTGATTTTGGGGACAAGGATTACGTTAACCCGAGGACATTCGCCATCGAGTACAAACCGGGTGGTTTACCGATCAAGTATTTGGCGGCTGAGATTGCTCCGCTCGCGTAGCAATCCCGATTGGACGCGGCCACGCGAATCTCGATCGTTTCTCCGAGCATGCCGAAAACAATCGTGTGCTGGCCGACGTCGTCTCCGACCCGAACCGCGTGGTAGCCGATTTCGTTGTGGGGACGCTTGCCGATCATGCCATGCCGGCCATGAACATGATTTTCAATTCCCATTTCCTTGGCGATGATCTGTCCTAGCTTCAGGGCTGTACCGCTGGGGCTGTCTTCCTTGTATCGATGATGGCGCTCGATGATCTCCACATCGGCACCGTGTGCAACATCTTTCAACGCACGCGCGGCCTGCTCGACCAGTTTCATACCGATGTTGACAGCCACGCTGGTGTTGGGTGCGTAGCAGATTGGGATGATCTTCGAGCTTTGGTCGATGCGATCGACTTGTTGGCTGCTCAGACCGGTAGTCGCGATCATCAAAGCAGTGCGATGCGCCACGCAATGTTCGAGTGCCGTCATGCAACCTTCGGGACTCGAGAAGTCGATTACGGCATCGACACCTGCAGGGCATTGATCGGATAGTGGCACACCGATCGGACCGATCCCTGCGACCTCACCGGCATCATGGCCGAGATGTCGCGATGCCGATCCGACCAACGCTCCAACAATTTCGAGCGATGGATCGGAGTGCCCGAGGGCGATGAGTCGCTTGCCGTTACGCCCGGAGGCACCGAAAATTGCGAGTCGTATTTTGTGCGTCATGCACGGTAGGTTACACCGCTTTGGCGAGTTCCTGCAAGGCCTCGAGCACCTGAGCTTCATGGCCGTCGACTTGAACACGCTTCCAGACCTGGGCGATTTTTCCTTGGCCGTCGATCAGGTAGGTGCTTCGCTGGATCCCCATCGATTTCTTGCCGTACATATTCTTCTCTCTCCAAGCACCATAGGCTTCAGCCACCGCATGCTTTTCGTCGGCGAGGAGGGGGAAGTTGAGTTTGAATTTGTCGCGGAATTTCGCATGGGACTCGATATCGTCCGGGCTGACACCCAACACCACCGCTCCATGCTTTTTGAGCTGTGCGGAAGCGTCGCGGAAGGCGCAGGCTTCCTTGGTGCAGCCCGGTGTATCGTCCTTGGGATAGAAATAGAGGACAACCGGTTTCCCTTTGAAATCCGAGAGCTTTACCGTCTTGCCTTGATCATCTTTGAGCGTGAACGCTGGAGCTTTCTCGCCCGGTTCCAACCAGTCCATCGCAACCTCCGAAGTGTGTGCAGGGTGTGTTTACAAAAGTTTCATTGAACGAACTTGTAACGAGCGACACTCAACCGATGTCGACACACGCAGTATGGCAAGCTGGCAAGGGACTGCGGCTAGGGTGCCAAACAAGCCTTGGCCCGGTCGATCAATTCGCGGGCCAACTGCATGGTCGGTGCTTCGGCGATCAAGCGAACGATCGGTTCGGTGTTGCTCCCTCGCAGCAGCAGCCACGCATCCTCCCAATCGAGGCGAACTCCATCGAGCATATCGATGGAATCGGATTGCATCTGCGTTGCCAAGCGGTCGATGGATTCCAGGAGACGTTCTTTGGAGAGAGACATTTTGTCTTTGATCATTGCCATCTTCGGAAGGGAATCGACTAACTCGGAAACGGTTTTTCCAGTCGCCGCCATCAAGTCCAAGACTTGGGCCATGCCGACAAAACTGTCGCGGATCAGTCCGACTCTTGGATCGATCGGCCCGCCACTTCCTTCGCCACCGTAGATAGCTCCGTGTGCGAGCATCTCGTCAACCACGTTGGCTTCCCCGACTTTGCTTCGGAAGAAGGGGACTTGATGCTTGGCGGCCAGGAACTTGGTCATATTGCTCGAGGCGCAGTTGGTAACCAATGGCCCTCGCCGTTGCATCAGGGCTCGCATCATGCACAGCACGCTGGTGTATTCCTCGCCAATGTAGTCCCCTTGTTCATCGAGGATCGCGAGTCGATCGGCATCGGGATCCTGGCAGCAACCCAGGTCGAGCGAGTTTTTCGTCACGGCCGTTCCTACGTGCTGAAGGTTTTCTGCGATCGGTTCAGGCGGATGCTCAAAACGTCCGTCCGGTTCCTCCCCGAGAATCGTCAAGCGACAACCAAGGTGTTCGAGCAATCGTCGGGCGAGAATCGCGCCAGACCCGTGATTGCTGTCGACCAAGACCCGGAAGTGGCGTTTCCGAATTGCCTCGACGTCGACCGTGGCCAGAACGGATTGCAGGTGCGGTTCATGCGGATCGCGGATCGTGGTTCGGTGACCGACCGATTGGGTCGGTGCCCAGGGTCGTTGGTTCGAGCGATAGGCTTCGAGAACTCGGTTCCCGATCTCCCCAGGGATGACCCGCCCGTTGGCTCCGAGGAGTTTCATGCCGTTGTATTCGGGGGGGTTGTGGCTGGCGGAGACCTGAATGCCTCCGACGGCCTGCAGATGCCGAACTGCCACCCCGATGGTCGGAGTGGCGGCGACCCCTAGATCCAGGCATTCCCGCCCGCACCCGAGAATCGTCGAGGCAATGGCATCGGCCAGCATTGAGCCGGTGGTCCGTCCGTCCCGGGACAAAGCGATCGGCCCGGTTGGGGCTTGGCTGCAGTAGGCCGCGGCATAACGCATGGCGATTTCCGGGGTCAATTCACTCCCGATAATCCCGCGAAGTCCGCTGATGCTGATGATCGGATCTGCCATGCTTTGGCCTCGTTTTCTCGATACAGGCGGGATAACAGGAACAGTCGCTCCGGAGAGTGCCCGTTTCCCCATACCAACCCCGATTTGCTTGACACTCGAATTTAGCCGACTTACCATCGGATTCGTTCGAAAAATCTTAGTAAACGTCAAGAGTCGCAACTATGCTAGGGGTTAGCGTGAGTGCTTGCCCCATCCTCGGAACATCACATCTCGGCTGAAGTCATGGACTTAATGGGAATTCTTGT